>VAZL01000437.1:0-3861 GCA_005883445.1 Alphaproteobacteria bacterium
CAACACCGCGGCAAAAGGAAAAATAGTTCCGTCGACATTTTGCTACGGTGTGTGCTTGTCAAAGGTTCGTTTGCGCTGGCGGCAGACTCGATTCTACAGCGCCTGGATGGCGGGAGCGAGAAAAAGCGGACATGAAGGTTATATGCGCATTCTTTGCTGCGCTGACGGCGTTGCTCGGATCGCACGACGGGTTTGCCCAGTCCGCCTACCCTGACAAAGCCATTCGAATTCTCGTCGGTTTTCCGCCCGGCGGCCCCCCTGACATCGCGGCGCGGCTGCTCGCAGACAAGTTTGCCGAGGCCTGGGGCAGGCCCGTCTTGGTCGAGAACGCGACCGGCGCCGGCGGCAATGTTGCGGTCGATCGTGCCGCAAAGGCCGCGCCCGACGGTTACACGCTGGTGATGGCCAGTTCCGCCATTACCATCAATCCGAGCCTGTACGAAAAGCTGCCGTACGATCCGGTCAAGGACTTGGCCCCGATCTCGCTCGTGGTCTTCACGCCGAGCGTCCTTGTGGTCCATAGCGACGTGCCGGCTAAGAACGTGCACGAACTTGTCGCACTAGCGCGCGCGCAACCGGGCAAGCTCACCTATGGGCACGCCGGCGTCGGCACGCCGTCGCACCTTTCCGCCGAGCTGTTCAAATCGGTTGCCGGCGTGAACATTCAACCGGTGCCGTATCGTGGCATTCCGTCATTGCTGCCCGACCTGCTTGCGGGCCGCGTCACCATGACGCTTCCCAACATGTCGGTGGTGTTGCCGCTGGTGCGCGAGGGCAAGCTACGCGCGCTCATGGCGATGGCGCCGGCGCGTCCAGCAGCGCTACCCGACGTGCCGACACTCGCGGAAGCTGGGTTTGCCGGCTTTGACACGACAATATGGTTTGGTCTGATGGCGCCAGCCGGAACGCCGCAGCCGATCGTCGACAAGCTTTACAGCGAGACGGCACGTGTTCTCGCACAAAACGATGCGCGCAAGCATCTGCAAGATCTTGGCATGGAGATCGTCGCCAACACGCCGTCGGAATTCGCGACGATAATCAAATCCGAAATCCCCCAATGGGGGAAATTGATCAAGGATGCCGGAATCAGGGTAAACGAATAGGGCTTCCCCGTTGCGCCGCGTTGCGCAAATCGGCGGGCGAGGGGTAAGACGTTTTCCGCCTGTCTTCCGGTCGTGTTCCTTTGAGGGTTATGCACTCGCGCGAGCCGGGCGGTGGCCCTCCACGTATGCCTGCAGCCACGTCAGAATCTGTGGCCAGCCCTGATGTGCGCGTGCGCCCTCGCTCGTCAGGCCGGAATGCGTCAAGCGGACTGTCGTGGCACCGTCCTTTTCTTCCAGATCGAAGCGCACGAGACTCTCGATCGCTCCCTCGTGCCAATCGGGAAGCCACGTGAAGACGAGCAGGCGCGGACGCTCGATGGTCCGATACTCGCCGACGACGCTGAAGGGCTTCCCGCCTAGGCCGGTGCCACGCATCGCCCATCTGCCGCCGGGGCGCAGGTCAGACTCCATTTCCGTTGTCTGGAATCGACCCTCGGCGCCCCACCACTTCATCCGCTGGTCGGGATTGGTCAGCGCCTCGAAGATCCGCTCCGCCGAGCCCTTGATGATGATTTCCTTGACGATCGTGTCGCGGGCCTCTGTCAGATTCATCTCCCGTCCTCCTCGACGTAACGTTTGAGACTGCGCAGGCTCTCGCCCCAGAACGCCTCGTAGTCCCCGAGCCACTCGCGCACCGCACGCAGGGGCTTGGCGTTCAATTCGCAAACACGGGCCGTCCCGTCGAAATTGCCGGCCGGCTGGTGCGAAAATTCGCCGCGATCGCGCCCACGGTGTGGGGACCTCGGCGTAGCAGGCCTAGAATCTCGCGGCGGGTTGGGTCGGCAATCGCCCGGAACACCGCTGCGCTTCGCGCTCGTTTGTGCGTAACCATTTGGTTACCAATATAGTAACCGAAAGGTTACAGATGTCAAGCCCTAAAAGGCTGAGAGATCGTGAAACGACGGGGCGGCCAAGGTGTGCGCAGCCGGCCTCGGTTGCCACCGACGCTCGTCGGGCCGCATCAACGTCAAGGATCTCGCGCATTCCGCCGCTGCACTGCGCAAATCGTCCCAGGACGTTTTCCACCTCTCACGATCTGGTCTCGCGCGGTTGCCCGACAGTCCATGCTGATCCGCTATCGACCGGGGGTGCGGACGTAACCCGTCCTGAAGGCGTTTTGATCGCCGCCCATAGCCCGCGAAGATCGGCGTAACCGCCCTCAAGGGGAGGCATGGATGGGCTGATGCCGGCCAATTCGTCGGCTGGCGGAATCCCCAAATTCGCCGCGTTTTTTGTCCTAATTTAACCTTGTGGCTGTCCTAATGAGAACGTCCCTTGCAGAGGGGGGAGATCGAAAATGAGAGCCCTTGCGATCGCGGCGATCATCGCATCATTGGCGGTGCCCGCATTTGCTCAGGATCCCAACAAGGAGGCGCAGTCCAAGGCCGAGGAGCAGAAAAGGAAAGAGGCCGACGAGATCGAGAAGGCGTACAAAGACGCCGTCAAAAGGAGCAGTCGCGAACAGCCGGTGAAGAAAGCGGACCCGTGGGGGAATATGCGTTAATGCGCAAGGCTGCCGCGGCCGGCGGTCTTGTCATTCGGCTTCGCGCCGTCGACAGCACGCGCAGCACCGATCTCCTACCCCGCCTTGCGGCCCTGTTTCATGCTGTCCCACCAGGGGCAGATGCCGGGCATGAGATTGTAATTGCCAGCGAGCACCTGGACCGGCTGGCGCTGGCCGTTCTCGGCGGCCTCGATGCAGAGCCGGCGCGAGTCCTCCTTCTTTTCCGCCGACATCCAGCGCCGCTCGTGCCCCCACAGGCTCGGACCGAATTTGCGCTCGAACGGCTTCCAAGTGCTGTCGTCGATCAGCTGGCCACCCCAGCCGTACTCGACCAAAAAGCCCGACGGGTTCCAGGTGTAGAACGAGGTGACGTAATCGCCGGAATGGCGGCCGAGCGTGACGCCGATGCGCTCGGGATCGCCGAGCGCAAGATCGTAGCCCTGCCCGACATCGTCGAAGCTGAAGAGCTCGACCATCATATGATGGATCATGTTGATGCCGCTCTCGACGAAGGCGATGCTGTGGTGGCGCGGATTGACGTGGAAGAAATAGCCGGGGAACGGACGCAGCCAATAGTCGCTGAGCTTGAACTCGAGGACGTTCTGATAGAACGCCATCACCTCGGCGATACGCTCGAAATGCATCACCACGTGGCCCATGCCGAGCGGACCGGTGCGGAAGCCGGAAATGTTGCGGCCGGGCTTGAACGGATCGGACGTGGTCTGCGCGCCGTGAAAGATTTCGAGCCGGTTGCCGCCGGGGTCGTTGAGCACGATCAGGTCCTCGACGTGGCGCTCGGCGGCGAGCGCGCGCGAGCCGCGCGCAACCTTGGTGCCGGCCGCCTCGATGCGCGCCGCCACGGCGTTAAGCGCGGCGGCGTCGGCGACCTCCCAGCCGAAGAAGCCGATGCCCTGCCCGCCGTCGGCGTCGACCACGAGGCGCTGCTTGCGATCATCCATGCGGAAGGCGAGAGTCGAGCGGCTCTTGTCGATGCGCTGCAAGCCGAGGAAGTTTTCGCCGTAGCTCGCCCAGTCGCCCACGTCCTTGGCGCGAACCCCGATATAGCCCAGCGCTTCGATGCCCATGATCATCCTCGCTTATTGCGGTCCGGCACGGCAGCGGTGCACGCGGCCCGAAAAATAGACCCTTGCGGACAAAACCGCCAGCCGGCCGCGGGGCAGGGGATGCATTCGTTCGCACAGGCACTCGGCGGGCCCGGCAGACTGCCGATGTGTTCGGTCGGAACGCGCGGAT
>VAZL01000437.1:4016-8374 GCA_005883445.1 Alphaproteobacteria bacterium
GGGGCCTGGCTTATGACGTGCTACCATCCTTGCGGCACCCCGACGTGTCGGGACAGCGCGGGCATGGATAGATTGGACCGTCGATGGATCGTGTCGCGCTTTTGCTCGCGCCCATGGCACTCTTCACCGCAGGAAGAACCGCCGCGGCGCAATCGGTTTCGCAATTCTACGCCGGCAGGCAGATAACGTTCATCGTCGGCGCCAGCGCGGGCGGCGGCTACGATCGACAAGCGCGTCTGGTGGCGCGCCACCTCGGCAAGCATATCCCGGGCACTCCGACCATCATCGTGCAGAACATGCCGGGCGCGGGCAGTCTCGCGGCGACCAATTACATCTACAATGCCGCCGCCAGGGACGGCTCGGTCATCGCGCTCGTGATGCGGAGCATGTTGCTGATAAAGAACTGGAACCCGCAATCGGTACGCTTCGATCTCGTCGGTCTCAACTGGATTGGAAGCATCAACAGCGAAGTGGCCCTGGTGGCGGCGTGGCACACCGCGCCGCACAAGTCGGCCAACGACCTTTTCGTGCAGGAGTTGATCGTCGGCGGCACCACCGGCGTCGATCCGGAGACGACGCCGCGGCTCTTGAACACGCTCATCGGCACGAAGTTCAAGATCGTCAACGGCTACCCCGGCACCACCGAAATCATTCTGGCGATGGAAAGAGGAGAATTGCAGGGCATCGGCGATTGGTCATGGTCGAGCATGAAAACTGCGCGGCCCGATTGGCTGCGCGACAAGAAAATCACGCTGCTGATGCAGGCCGCCCTGCACAAAGAGCCGGAGCTTGCCGGCCTTCCGTCCGCGCTCGACTTCGTCAAGACCGACGCCGACCGCAAGGTGATGGAACTCTACCTGACGCAGAAGACCTTGGCGCGGCCGGTCATAGCGCCGCCCGCCATCGCGCCCGAGCGGTTGACGGCGCTAAAGGCGGCTTTCGCGGCGCTGGCGCACGACGCCGATTTTCTCGCCGATGCCCGCAGGGCGGGGATCGACGTCGCGCCGCTCGCGGGCGAAGCGGTCGAGAGCATCATCGCAATGATTTCGTCGGCCCCGCCCGAGACGGCCGAGCGCCTGGGAAAGGCCATTGGCTCGGAGAAGTGAGCACGTGAGATGTCGTATGAAGACAACGAGCGCGGGGCGGGCAACGCTCGTATGAGGTGAACGTTCCCGCAAATTCGACGCGCGTTTCCATAAATTATACACAGTAGCTGCTATGAGCTCGGGCACGCGCATCGTGATCTGCGGTGGCGGCGCGATCGGCGCCGCGATCGCCTACTTCACAAGCCGACGCGGCGCGCGGACAACCGTCATAGAGCGTTACGCCGTCGCCGGTGCGGCCTCCGGCAACTCGGGCGGCTTTCTGGCGCTCGACTGGTGCCGCGGCAGCTCGCTCGATGGATTGGCGCGGCGCAGCTTCGAGCTCCATGCCCAACTTTCCGCCGAGCTCGGCGATCCTTGGGGTTATCGGCGTCTGACGACCTACGGCGGCTACGCCGTCGAGGGCGATACCGCGCGCGGTGCGGCGGGGCGGCCGTGGCTGACCGACCGCGTCGCGATCACGTGCCGGCTCGGCTCACCGCAGACGACGGCGCTGGTCGAGCCCCGCGCGTTCACGACAGGTCTGATGCACGTCGCCGAGGCGCATGGCGCGGTGCTGCGGCACGGTACGGTCGTCGACTTGGTGCGCAGCGCCAGTGGAGGAGTGCGCGGCGTGGCACTCGCGGGCGGCGAGATCGTCGAAGGCGACGCCGTCGTCATCGCCATGGGACCGTGGTCGATCCTGGCTGCGCGCTGGGTGCCACTGCCGGCGGTTTTTGGCTACAAGGGCCACAGCTTGGTGTTCGAAACCGGTGGGAGCATTCCCGCGGAAGCGCTGTTCCTCGAGTACCGCGAGGCGAGCGGTGAAATCCTGACCCCCGAGTTGTTTCCGCGCGCCGATGGCACGACGTGGGTGTGTGCGATCTCAACGCTCGGGCCGGTGCCCGTCGATCCCGCCGACGTCACACCTGACGAGGGTGCGCACGCGCGCATCGAAGGGCTGTGCCGGAACATCTCGCCGGTGCTTGCAGCCGCGCCGATCAAAGCGCGGCAAGCGTGTTTCCGGCCGGTCACTGAGGATGGCTTGCCGCTCATCGGCGCCTTGCCGGGTATTGAGGGTGCCTACGTGGCGACCGGCCACAGCGTCTGGGGAATGCTCAACGCGCCCGCGACCGGCGAGACAATGAGCGAACTGATCCTCGACGGTGCGGCACGTCGCGTCGACCTCGCGCCATTCGCGCCCGAGCGCTTGCCGCCGCTCGACCGGGCGCGTCTCGCCGACACCTCGGGCTAGCTCATCGCCGAACAGATCGACGGTCTCGTCTCGCTCACGCTATGGCCTCAAATTCGGGGTGGTTTCATTGAGGTTCAACATCCAACTCCTGTGCCAGTGCACGCCAGTGATCCTGCTCGTTGCGAATGAACTGAGCGGTGCCGGCCGGCGTGCCGGCTCCTTCAGTAGCCAGGCCGAATGATATCAGCCGTTGTTGGACTTCGGGGCTTTTGAGGTACTCGGCGATTTCTCTATTTAGGCGGGCAACGATATCAGCTGGCGTGCCGGCGGGCGCAACGATCGCGAAGAAGCCATCGACCGCTATGCCGGGCAGCGTTTCGCTCACCGCGGGCAGCTCGGGCAAGCCACGAAATCGCGTCTTGGACGTTATAGCGATGCGGCGCACTTTGCCCGCGTCGACCACGGATTGCGCGGCTGCAACGGAGCTGATCATGACCTGATTAACTCCGCTCGCTACATCCTGGGTCATTTGGGCCGCTGATCGATAAGGTACTTCGACCAAGCCTAGATCGGTGCGCCGATTGAACAGTTTGGCGCCGAATGCCGCCGCGCCTGCCGTCGTATCAAAGGCTATCGACAACTTGCCACGATTAGCCTTCGCGTAAGCGATCAGGTCCGAGAGCGTCGTCACCGGCAGCTCAGCATTCACCGATATCATCTGCGGTCCTTGATTGCAGACCGTTGCGACAGCCGTGAAATCTTTGGTTGGATCGTAGGGCAGTTGCTTGAATGAGATCAGATTGATCGCCAGGCCAGAGGTATTGGTGAACAGAAACGTATATCCATCGGGTGCCGCGCGAGCGACTGTCTGATGTGCCACGATCCCTGAAGCACCAGGCATGTTTTCAACCACCATGGGCTGGTCGAGTTTCCGGGAAACGCCATCGGCCAACATTCGCGCCATCACGTCGGTGGCGGCGCCGGGACCGGTAGGAACAATCAGTTTAAGTGGGCGACTTGGCCAAGTCTGCGCATTGACTTCGACGGCAAGGACACAGACCAAGCAAAAAATCAGCGCACATAGAACCCTTTTCATGGGCGCTCCCGAACGCTGATGACGTCTTTTTCTAACACAACTGCTTGAGTGTATGTTGACCCACGACAGTTGCAAGCGAATGGAGGGACGTAGTGGTTGGGACGCTTTTATTGGTGGGCAGTATCCCGCTCGATACACCGCAGGAGGTATTTGAGACGTTCGGTGCGCCGCTCGGCAAATATTTGTTCGCCGTGCCGGACGGGGAAGTGGGCCCCCGGCGCCATTGGATCAGCCGCGTGCATTATCAAGTACTCGCCGCACATCCTGAACTTGAGGTCGTTCAGGGACCCGCGCCGGATGAGAACGGAATCGAACGGCAAGTTCCTGGGAGCGTAAAGGATGCTTGGTGGTTCAGGGTGAAGGAGGGCGTTGCACGGGTGCGCTTCGGCGATCCTGGGTGGCGGCTCGGCTATGCGCGGGACGCCATCAATTCGTATTTCGTTTTCACTGTCATGCGTGAAAGACGCGTGCTGCCATCGCATTTGCGATTTCAAGTTTCAATCCCGATGGTCAATAGCGTTTTGCCGCCACGGATCTTTCCTGACCAGCACGATATTGAGAAGATCAGGCCCGGCTACGAGGAGGCAACACGCTCCGAAATCGCCAAAATCGTCGAGAAAATTCCGGCAAAAGACCTTGCTATTCAGTGGGACTGCTCGACCGAAGTGCAGGATGCTTATGGCGGCATTCCGGGGTATCCGCTCGAAGGAGCAATCGACCGCAATCTAGAGCAAGTGAGAAATCTTTCGCCGCACATCCCGTCGGACGTTGCGCTCGGCTATCATTTTTGTTTCGGGACGCTCGGCGGTTGGCCGCGGTTTCAACCCGACGATCTCGGTCAGCTCGTAAATCTCGCCAATGCCTTCATCACAGCTTCTGGCCGGCGCGTCGATTGGATTCACATTCCGATTCTGGATCGCACCGACGAATCATTTTTTGCTCCGCTCAAGAACTTGAAGCCACAAGGTGCTCGCGTCTATCTCGG
>VAZL01000438.1 GCA_005883445.1 Alphaproteobacteria bacterium
CGGCCCCGCTCGTTCCGCGCCTGCGCGCCGCAGAAGGATTATGATGGCGAATGATTCGGGATGTGCAATTCGCGCACAACCGATGCCTGTGAGCAGTCTGTCGTTGCTTATGCGTGCTCCTGACGAGACGATCACACGTTGCAACGAGCGTTGCGACATCCATGTCGGCACGGCTCCCCGGGCATGCACTCGACGAGGTCGCCCAGAAATGGCGTCTCCTCGCCGAACGTCGGTGCGCACATTTTTTCGAGCTCTATTACAGCGGGCGGTGGAAGCGTTATTACAGCGAGGAGCAATTCCTTTATCGTATGCGCGAAGCCATCCGATTGAGCGAGAGATGGGCCGAGATCGCGCCGCCGCCGTCGGATGATGTCACGGCCCAAGAAGCTCAACCTGCCCATACGTCCCGCCGCACGGCGGCTTGAATTGCCGCCGGCACGTGATTGCGCCGTCGCATCGCGCGCGAGCCGCACGATAATCCTTGTCCCGGGTGCTTCCGGCCCCCGGCGCCATTCCCTATGGTTCACCTGCGTTCCTGCCTCCAAATCCATGCGTGTGACATGACCAGTGCCCTGTTTTCTCCCATCAAGCTCGCCGATCTCGAACTCGCGAACCGCATCGTGGTCTCGCCTATGTGCCAATACAGCGCCGACGACGGCGTGGCCTCCGGTTGGCACATCACGCACCTCGGTATGCTCGCCAATTCCGGGGCGGCGCTGGTCGTGGTCGAGGCCACCGGCACCGAGCGACGCGGTCGCATCACCCACGGCTGCCTCGGGCTCTATTCGGACGATTGCGAAGCCGCGCTTGCGCGCGTCGTCGCCCACTGCCGCCGCTATGGCACCGCGAAGCTCGGCATCCAGCTCACCCATGCCGGACGCAAGGCCTCCGCGCGACGGCCGTGGGAGGGCGGCCAGCCGCTTGCACCGGGAGAGGACGCTTGGCAGACGATCGCTCCGTCCGCCATTGCATTCGGCCCCGATTGGCCGGTACCGCGCGAGATGACGGCGGCGGACATGGAGCGCGTGCGCGACGGCTTCGTCGATGCCGCCAAACGCGCGATCCGCGCCGGCATCGAGGCCATCGAGCTGCACGCGGCGCACGGCTATCTCCTGCACAGCTTCCTTTCGCCGATCTCCAACAAGCGCAGCGACGGCTATGGCGGCTCGCTCACCGCGCGCATGCGCTATCCCCTTGAAATCGCGCGGGCGGTGCGCGCGGTCATGCCGCGGGGCATGCCGCTTGGCGCGGGCTCGACTTCGTCTGCATTTCCTCGGGCGGCATCAGCGCCGACACGCGCCCCACCTTGGTCGCCAATACCAACGTCCAGTTCGCCGAAAAGGTCAAACGCGAGGCCGGCATCGCCACGCGCACGGTCGGGCTGATCGCCGCGCCCAAGCAGGCCGAAGCGATCATCGCCGAGGGCAAGGCCGATATGGTGGCGCTCGCGCGCGCCATGCTCGACGACCCCCATTGGGGTTGGCGTGCGGCTTATGCCCTGGGCGCCGACGTCGCGCGCCCTAAGCAGTACCAGCGCGCCGCGCCCAAGGTGTGGGCGGGGTCGGCGTTCCGCGATTGATCGCGCGCGCGGCATCGCAGGCGGGAGATAACGATGGCCAGCCGAGCGGCCGCAGACGCCTAAAATTATTCTCGCCATGGACCCGCTCGTCTTTGCCGCCGTGCTGTTCGCCGCCGCGTGCCATGCCAGTTGGAACGCGACCATCAAACGCGGGCTCGATCCGCTGGCGACGACGGTGCTGATTTCGATCGGCGCAGCGATTGTTTCGGCTGTGTTCCTGCCGGTCGTCGGCCTGCCGGCGGGCGCCGCATGGCCATGGTGCGGCGCCTCGGTGCTGATCCATCTCGTCTATTTCGCCGCGCTGATCGAAAGCTACCGCGCCGGCGACATGGGGCAGGTCTACCCGATCGCACGCGGCTCGGCGCCGTTGATGACCGCCATCGCGACCACCGCGTTCATCGGCGAGCGCCTCGGCCTGCTCGGCTGGAGCGGCATTCTCCTGCTGGTGGCCGGGGTCATGTTGCTGTCGCTACGCGGCGGTCGCGATCTCGCGCGGCTCGATAAGAAGGCGGTCGGGTTCGCCTTGTTCACGGCGGTGACGATTTGCGCCTATTCGGTGGTGGACGGCGTGGGCGCGCGGCACGCCGGCAACCCCAATTCTTATTCGGCCGCGCTGTTCGTTGGCACCGGTCCGGTCATGCTGGCGTACGCGCTTGCTCGCCGCGGGGGCGATGTGATCGCCGCGATGGGGCGCCAGTGGAGCCTCGGTCTTGCCGGCGGCACGCTGCAGCTTGGCTCATATGGCATCGCGATTTGGGCGATGACGGTCGCTCCGATCGCCATCGTGGCCGCATTACGCGAAACGAGTGTCCTCTTTGGTGCGGTGATCGCCGTCACCTTTCTCAAGGAGCCGCTTCGTGCGGGCCGTGTGGTCGCGGCATTGATGATCGTCGCCGGTTTGACGCTGATCCGGCTGTATTGAACCTGTGCCACCGCCGCGACGGCAACCTCGCCACTTCACGAGGCTTGCGATGGAATCAGGTGGTGAAGGCCGATCTCGCGCAGCCGCTCGAGATCCTCGGGCCGGTCCACGTCCCACAGCGTGGCCGGCTCTTGCCATGTCAACCCGAGTTCTCTGAGGCGACGGCGGGTCTCGTCCATCACGTCCGGTGAGCTCCAGTGCATGTCTGAAAACAGCGCGGGTGCGGGCGCGCGCATGCCGATCAGCGCATAGCCGCCGTCCTCGGTCGGAATGACCACCGCATCTGCGCCGCCGCGCAGAACGTCCGCCGCCGCGCGCAGATGTTCGGACGTGAGCGCCGGGCAATCGGTGCCGATCACCAGCGCCGGCATATTTGCCGCGGCAATCGCAGCCAGCATCCGCGCGCCGAGATCGCCGCTGCCCTGGCGCGCGAGCCCGATGCCAAAAAGCGCATCCATCGCCCGAAAGAGCGGGTCGCTCTCATCGGGCGTCGCCCACAAGGTCACCGGCCCGATGACGGCGGCACACGCGGTTGCAACCGCGCGCGCCACCAGCCGCGCCTGCAACGAGGCGGCGCCGTCAGCGCCGAGCGCCGGGATGAGCCGAGTCTTGGCGAAGCCTGGAAGCGGAGCCTTGGCGAGTACCGCGATTGCGACCGGCTCATTCATAGCCGTATTGCTGCGCAAGCTTTTTGGGATCGGCGCCGCAGAAATAGGCGAGCCGCAGCCGCCACATCAGGACCATTGTGTTGAACACGCCGTTCTTTTCCCAGCGCCGACCGGAGGTGGTGACGCAGTCGCCCAGGCACAGCGGCGGGCTCACGCGCTTGAGGCGCTTGCAGAGCGCGATGTCTTCCATCAGCGGGATTGCGGGAAACCCGCCCGCCGCTTGGAAGGCCGCGCGACGCACGAATATCGCCTGATCGCCGGTCGCGATCCCGGTGAGCCGCGAGCGGATGTTCATGAGCCAGGCAACGACGATCAGCAGCGGTGACCGGCCCTCGATCTTGACGTCAAAGCGGCCCCAGACGCGGCCGGACCGTTCGAGCTCGCTGAGCAGAACGTGGTCGGCATCGGCCGGAAGGCGCGTATCGGCGTGAAGGAACAGCAAAACGTTGCCGGACGCCTTCTCGGCGCCCGCGTTCATCTGCAGCGCGCGTCCGCGCGGCGCCAAGATGACGCGGTCGGCGCGCGGGCGCGCGCGCTGGATGGTGGCGTCACGGCTGCCGCCGTCAACGACGATCACCTCGGTGCCGAGCGCCCGCAGATCGGCAAGCGCATCGAGCGTCGCGGCGATGCCTTCGCCTTCGTCCAGCACGGGCATGACGATCGAGAGCTTCGACATGGAGCACGGGTCCTGTCCGCATGCGGCGTTTCTGCAACGCTCGCCGCATGATGGAATGCCGGCTCACCCTCGACAACGGTGAATCAAGGCAAAGGCCGACGCGATTGACCACCGACTGCACATATGCGTTCGGCCTCATCGCCATGTGCGTCCATCGTCGCGGCGGAGAGTGGAGTGAGCCAAGCCGGATCTAGAGAGCGCTGTCCGCCGCTTCCTTGAGCGCGCCGCCGCAGCTCGATCCCTGGCCGGCGGTGCAGCCGTAGCAATGGCCGCCGACCCGGATCGGTCGTCCCTCCATCTCGGCTTCGAGCAGATCGGACAGGTGCAGGCGCTCGCGCGCGTCGTGTTTGAGCGGCAGATCGAGCATCTGATTGAAATCGCAGTCGTAGATATAGCCCCGCCAATCGACCGAGATCAGGTTTCGGCACATCACCTGGTCGAGATTGGCATCGAGATGCGCGCGTTGCAGCAGGTCGAGGTAGCGATCGAACTCGCCGTTGGCAATGAGGATCGCGCCGAAGCGCTGAATCGGCATGTTGGCGAGCGCGTAGAGCCGGTTGAAAACAATGCCGTAACGCTCGCGGAGCACGCGCTTGTAGTCGTCCTCGAGCGCCTGCTGCGGCGGCGGCAGCGACGACCCCTGGGGATTGTAGACGATGTTGAGCACGAGCCCCGTCTCGGCGCGCCCGTAGCCGAGCCTGTTGAGGGTTTTCAGGCCGCGGAGGGACGCTTCGAACACGCCCTTGCCGCGCTGGCGATCGACGTTGTCTTCGAGATAGCAGGGAAGGGAAGCGACGACCTCGACCTGCTCGCGGGCGAGAAATTGCGCAAGATCCTCCTGGCCGGCGGCTTCGAGAACGGTGAGATTGCAGCGATCCATCACGCGCACGCCCATGGCGCGGGCGGCGGACACCAATCTGCGAAAGTGCGGGTTGAGCTCCGGCGCGCCGCCGGTGATGTCGAGCGTCGGCAGGCGCCTTCTCGCAAGGAAAGCGAGCACCGTGTCGATCACCTCGCCCGACATTTCCTCGCTGCGGTTCGGGCCGGCGTTGACGTGGCAGTGCACGCAGGACTGGTTGCAACGATAGCCGATATTGACCTGAAGCGTGTCGAGCCGGCCCCGCCGAATCGGCGGAAAGGCAATCTGCTTAAGCCGCGGCCAGATATCGCGCATGGCGCCCGCTCGATGTTGGCAACGCAGATTCGCATAACCGGTGGCGCGCGTCCCGTCGACTGGCGCGGCTCGCGCGCAAAATCGCGTGAGGATATTTGGCCGCGGCGGAGCGCGAAACGAGTTGGCGTGGCCTCGTGCGCGTCGCGCCGCAGCCGCGACGCGAGAGAGCGGTCACTTCGCGCGTGCCGGCGCCGCCACGGCGGTTCCGTCGTCGACGCCGACGCGGCCGAAGCCGGGCAGCTTCACGGCGGGATGGCGTAGGTCGAGACCTGCGACCAGGCCGAGAACGTTAATCTCGACACCCTCGACCCAACCGAACTTGACGCCGAGGAGACCCCACAGCGAGGCTTCGACGCCTGTGCCGCTGTCGGTCAGCCCGACGTAGGGATAGGCGCGGAAGTCCTTGCCCACCGCGTTAGACGGCAGCGTGGTCTCGAGCTCCGGCACGGCGCGCAACACGGTGGCGGTGAAGGTGTTGCTGTTCGGCCCGGGCCAGATGCGATAGTCGCCGAAATGGCCATAGCCATAGGCCGCGATCGCGTCCTCGATCTTTGGA
>VAZL01000439.1 GCA_005883445.1 Alphaproteobacteria bacterium
GATGCGGCCGAAACGCGTCCGTCGGAGCATCCAACCGAATGCGACACTGATGAGCGCGGCGGCCGCAATGACAATCAGATTGTAGTTTGGGATAGCCAAATCCCTCGCGATACGTAGCTCGCCGAAGGCGAAATAAACATTGATCGTCTGGAGCGGTACTGCTCCCCAAATGAGCCGAATGGCGTCCTCAAAGATCAACACAAGCGCAAACGTCAGGAGAATCTGGAAGTGCTCGTCGCGATCGTAGATCAGCCTGAGCAAACGCTCGACCGACGGCCCAAGCACGATTGCGAGCAGGAGCCCGCTGCCGACGAGGATGGGAATATATGCGATTGCAGGGACTTCGAGGGCCGCAGCCCAAGCCAACGCGGAGATTCCAAAATACGCCCCCAATGCATAGAATGAACCGCAGGCGAGGTTCACGATCTTCTGCACGCCGAACACGATCTGCAGCCCGGCCGCAACGAGAAAAAGAACGGCGGCGTGAAACACGCCGCCGACCAAGATGTTGGCGCTCGCGAGCAACCTCAACTCCTCATCAAGATAGATTGGGGAACTGCTTCGCTTGGATCCATTTGAAGAAGTCGGCGCCCGCCGGCTTTTGATAGTCGCGCGTGTTCAAGGTCTCCACCGGCGAAATCGTCACGATGTCGTATGGATTGTTGTGAGTCGTGAACCCCATGTAAAAATTACAGTCGGGGATGTGGTCCGGCCGATAACTGAATGTCCCGCCCAGCGATTCGACCGAGATGCCCTCGATCGCTTTGATGATGTCGTCTTTGGACGGCCATTTGCCGGACGTTTGCTTGGCAGCCTTCTCGACCCCAGCCTTCCAGGACTCGACGGCAGAATACGCGCGGTCCGCCTCGACGTGAGGAAACAAGCCCGTCTTGCCCCTGTAGTATGCGACGAACTCTTTGAGCAACGGCGATGCGTTCGGCGCTTCGAAATACATGGAATTGTGCCCGAGAATCATGCCCTCGGGGGTGTACTGCTTTTTCATTTCGTTGAGCTGGAAGCCCCCGGCCGGCATGACGAGCTTCGAAGCGCCTGTGAGTCCGGCGGCGTGCGCCTGCTTCACGAAGATGAAGGCATCGGTGAACAGTAGCGACGACATGATCAGGTCGGGCTTGGCTTGCTGCAACGATGCAACGAAGGTGGTCAGATCGGTCGTTCCAACCTTGACCCACAAGTCCGCAACCGGAGTGACGCCCATGTCGTACTTCTTCATCATGGCCATGAACGTTTCCCACATGTTTCGGCCATATGAGTAATCGGTGCCAAGATTCGCTACGGTTTTGATCTTTCCCTTGAAGTGCTTCACGGTCAGGAGCGAGGCCATCAGGCCCTCGACCTCGTTGTCCGTGCTGCGGAATGAATATTTCGGATTCGGTAACGTCTCCTCGACGTCCTTCTGGGTGGTCGCATCCCATGACATCCAGATCGTCTTCAACTCTTCGGCGATAGGGCCGACCGACAGGCCGCTGCCGGTGGAGATCAATCCAGTCACCATCTCCACGTTGTCGCGCAAAGCGAGTTTACGGAATCTCTCAGCCGTCTCCTTCGGATTGCCCTCTTCTTCGACAACAAGTTCGACTTTGCGGCCAAGAATGCCGCCGGCCTTATTCACGCCGTCGGCCCACCACTGCACTGTGGCGAGCGCGCACTCGCCAATGCTCGCAAGCACGCCGGATCTCGCGGCCAAAACGCCTATCTTCACCGGCGGTGACTGTGCAAATGCCGGCGCGCCTGCGAACGAACCTAGGGCAAACGCCCCGCCGGAAAGTTTCAGGAAGTTTCTGCGGCTCTGTGCTGACATGTCGTTCTCCCTCTTGTGCCCTCAACTATTTGTCCGCCTCGACGCCGCCGTCGCGTGGTGCATGGCAATCACGACGCCACGGGCGCGCCTCTGCGGTGGGCTCTTCTGCAATATTGCCACTTACTCGGCAGCCTGTCCCTGCGCCTGGGCTCCCAGAACGCCCAACGACTGCAACACTGAGATCAGCTGAGTCCTATGTTCCGCATCCAGCATGCGCAGCGGACGCCGCGGCGGTCCGACCGAGCGACCCATAAGCTCGAGCGCCGTATGCACCACGCGGATGTAGCCGGTGTCGCCCATCAGCTTGCAAATAGGGAACATCCGGTCGAACAGTATCTGCGCGGCGGCCAAATCCTTGTTCTCGACGCAGAGCTCGAAGAGCTGGGCGCATTCCCGCGGCAGCACGTTTGCCAATCCCGGACACCAACCATCCGCGCCCGCCGCGAAGCCTTGCAGCGTGATCGGCTCCCAGCCGTGGAATACCCTCATCTTTCCCTTGGTGAGCATACGGATCTGAGTAATCCGCGATACATCGCCGGAGCTCTCCTTGACCCCCCGGATGTTCTCGATTTCGGCCAAACGCGCAAGCAGCTGCGGCTTGATATCCACGCCGGTCGTGCCGGGATTGTTGTAAACGACAACGGGAATCTTAATCGCCTTTGCGATGCGACTGTAATGTTCGTAGACCTCGTTGTCCGTGAGCGGCCAATACGTGATGGGAACCACGATCACCGCGTCGGCACCGACGTCTTCGGCGAAGCGCGACATTCGGACGGCCTCGTCCGTCGTGATCGATCCGGTGCCGGCCATGACCGGGAGGCGGCCGTTGACGTGCTTGACCGTGACTCGGATGAGCTCCTCGCGCTCTTTTTCCGAGAAGGAGCCGTTCGAACCCGTGCTCCCCAGCACGGCGATGCCATGCACGCCATTTTCGGTCTGCCAGTCCAAATGCGAACGCAAGCGATCAAGATCGATGGTGGCGCCGTCGTCTCGCATCGGCGTCGCGGTAAACGAGAACACCCCGCGCAATCGCTTTTTAGCCATGGGTCACTCCCTCTCGAACGTACTCCCGCCGGCTCTAGCTGCGGTCTCGGCTTGCGTGCAGGCGTTACATTGACGCAAGCGAGCGCTCCCCCGGTTTCGCATCTCCTTCAAACGCGCGGGCCGGTAGGAGCCAGTTGTCACACCGGGTCACAAGGAATAGTAGTTCCACTTCTACGAAAAGGGCCGGAAAACGAAAAAAGGACGGTACCAGTCGCGGAGGGACATCGATGCTGCGGCGCAAGACTAGGGGCTCCAATTCCACGCAACCGGCGTTGGCCCCCGTCCCCGCCGAGAACGCCGACCATCTCTCGTCGCCAGCAGCGGCACGCGGACCGTCCGCAGTGCAAATTCCAATTCAGATCGATCTTGCTTGCGACCGCGCGCTTCACGAGCAAATCGGCGAGCAAATCCGCTTCTTGATCAGCGGCGGCAAGTTACGGCCGGGTTGTTATATTCCCAGTACCCGCCAGCTGGCCGAGCATCTCGGTGTTTCCAGAAATACGGTGCTGTTGGCTTACCAGCGCCTCGCCAGCGAAGGCTACATCGACGCGACAAAGGGTTCGCATACCTATGTCAGTGCCGCGCATGCGATGTCGGTGGTACCGCGGGCGGATTTGCGAAGCCCCTCGCCGGCGTGGAGTGCGGCAATCCGTCGCCCGCCGATTCTTTTTTTTGGCGAAGCCCAGAGATTGGTTCATTTGGGTCGAAAGCCGCTGTTCGATTTTTTCGTGGGCCGGCCCTGCCCGAAGTGTTTTCCGCGCCAAGCGTGGCGGCGACTCCTGCTGCAGCGCCTCGCCTCCGCAGGCTCATCGCTTTCCGAATATCAGCATCCCGCCGGCCTCCTCGAACTCAGGCACGCCATTGCGGAGCATTTGGGCCCGGCCCGCGGCATGAATGTTCGCGCTGCGCAAGTCATCATCGTGAATGGAATACAAGAGGCTCTCAACATCATCGCTCGGCTGTTCGTCAAACCGGGAACGCCGGTGGCAATCGAAAATCCATGCTACCGCGGGGCGCTCTCGACGTTTGAAAGCTACGGGGCCGAGATGATACCCGTGCCGGTTGATGAAGACGGAATCCGGGTCGATCGTCTTCCCGAGCGCGTCGTCAGTCTGATCTACGTAACGCCGTCGCATCAGTTCCCCACGGGGGAAACGTTGACATTCGAGCGGCGCGTCCA
>VAZL01000440.1:0-8225 GCA_005883445.1 Alphaproteobacteria bacterium
CCTCGTAGAATGTCTCGAGGCGCGCGGAACGGCGCCCGTGGTATTCTCCAAACACTAGCCGTTGCAGCGAACCCGTCTGCGCGATCACGCCGGGCCGGCCGATATGGGTCCCGACATAGGCGACGCCGCCCATGAGCGCTTCGTCGCCGAGGATCGGCCGCAGCATATCGTCCTTCTGCACGCCGTTTTGAAACGAGACGACGCCGGTGCCGGGCTTCACGATCGGCAGCACTTGGCGCACGGCGTTCTCGGTGTCCCAGAGCTTGATGCAGAACATCACGATATCGACGGGGCCGATGGTGCGGGGATCGTCGGTCACGTTAACTTTGGGCAGATGGAGCGGCTCCGGCCCGCCTTCGACCGCGAGACCGTGCTCGCGCATGGCGGCAAGATGCGCGCCGCGCGCGACGAAATGCACATCGGCGCCGCCCTTGACGAGCCGGGCGCCGAAATAGCCGCCCACGCCCCCCGAGCCCATGATCGCAATTCGCAACGTGCTCTCCAACCGCAAGCCGACGCAGCAATACTGTGCCCGCGCTCGCACCTCAATCGGTTGGGGGCGCGGCCGCCTTGTGGGGCGGATACGCTCTGGGGCTCATGTCGGCTTCGCAAGCGTTCTTGCGGGCTTAAGCGGAAGTCCCCATATTGGGCTCGATCGGCCCGGCGGGCGCAATCCACCCGTCGGACGGTCAGGGGGCGCCGCAAGGGCCCCTCAAAGTCGCTTACGAGGGCTTTGAGACCATGTCCCGAGTTCCGTCTCTATCCAGCCCGTTCCTGCTCGGATTCGACGAGATCGAGCGTGCGCTCGACCGCGTCGCCAAGGCCGCCGACGGCTACCCGCCCTACAACATCGAGCGGATCGCCCGTCAGAACAGCCAACCTGAGCGTCTGCGGATCACGCTCGCGGTCGCGGGCTTCACGCGCGATCAACTCGACGTGACGGTCGAGGAGAGCCAGCTCGTCATCCGCGGACGGCAGCAGGACGACAAGGAGCACCACTACCTCCATCGCGGCATCGCCGCACGCCAGTTCCAGCGCACCTTCGTGCTGGCCGACGGCATGGAAGTATTGGGCGCGGACTTGAAGAACGGGCTCTTATCGATCGATCTCGCCCGGCCGGAGCCGGAACGGATCGTGAAGACGATCAGCATCGCGGATCGTGATTGAACCGGAGCAGGGCTCGACGCGTTAAATGGACTAAGGAGTCGAGTGCCATGACCAACAACAGTATCACCTCCAGAGAACCCAAGATCTCGCCCGAAGCGCTTGCGCTTTTGGGCGGCGGCAAGATCGCCTACGTGAAAATGGTCCGCTCCGAGGACGTGCGGAAGCAATTTCCGCAGGCCCCGCAGCTTGCGCCGGGCACCTTGCTCTACGCGCTGCACGCGGCCGACGGCACGCCGATCCTGCTGACCGACAGCCGCGAGGCGGCCATCGCCAATGCCTGGAGCCAGGAGCTCGAGACGGTCAGCGTGCACTGAGGTCTCCCGCCCCAAGCAATTTGCGGCCGACTGTGTGATCTAGGACACAGTAGAAACGGCCGCGTTAGCGCCTCAACCTCGCCAAGCGCAACATTTGGCCCCTCTGTGTGATCCCGGGCACAGTCAGCGCGGCCGAATTGAAGGATAGTGCACCTACGCGCGATCCCAGCGCGAGGAGCACGTGTCATGTTCGATCCGTCCGCAATGCCCCGCCCGGCGATGTCGACCGAAACATTCGCGGCCTTGGGTGAGAATCGCGTTGCCTATATCCGGGCGATTCGCTCTGAGGAGGTTGCATTCCTGTGCGCGGAAGCACCGCTGCTCCCGGCCGGTCACCGCGTGTTCGTGCTGCATGCGGCCGACGGCACGCCCATCATGCTCGCTCACAGCCGCGAAGCGGCCATGGCGGACGCGGCGGAACGCGAGATCGAAACCGTCAGCCTGCATTGAGCTGCGTCGGCAGCGGCGCGGAAGAAGGCGGCCAGAGGCTCGGCAACGCCGTCTTGCCTTTCTGCGAAAGATATCCCGCCGCGAAAAGCGAGCTACACCTTCATCGCCGATGCGCCGTCAAGCCGCCGAGGCCGACGGCATCGCGAGCACGGCATAGAGCGCGTCGGCGTCGCGTGAATCGCGCAACTTGCGGGCGACATCGGCATCGCGCAGGAGGCGCGCGACGCGCGCTAGCGCCTTGAGATGGTCGGCGCCGGCGGCTTCCGGCGCGAGCAGCAAAAACACGAGATCGACCGGTTGACCGTCGAGCGCCTCGAACTCCACGGGTCTCTCGAGTCGCGCAAACAGTCCGAACAGCTTACTGAGCTTCGGCAGCTTGCCGTGCGGAATGGCGATGCCGTTACCGACGCCGGTCGAACCCAGCTTCTCGCGCTGCTGCAGAATCTCCAGGATCGTTCGCTCGCTTTGACCGCAGAGTTCGGCGGCCTTGGCGGCCAACTCCTGCAGGACTTGCTTCTTGCTGTTGACCTTGAGCGCCGGAATGATGGCGTTAGGCGCGACGAGATCGGTGAGAAGCATGGACCTTTTCCGAAGGATCTGGAGGCTCAGCAGGGCCGGCATCGCAAAGGCGGCGGACCATAAGTAGCCGCTAGGAGGCCGTCAATGGGCGTCCGCGCGGCGATAAACCAGATTGACGCGGCCATGTCCAGCGCGACGCAACACGAGCGCCGGAGCGCGCCGTCGTGTCGAGTTCCTTCAAGGCTTCGCTGACCGAAAGGCATTTCAAGGCCGTCATCGACTCGGCAATCGTGAGCGGGTTCCACGCCGTTGCCTCCCGCTCGTCGCGCGCGCGCCGCGGTGACGACCGGCCTCGGCGCGTCGATTGCGGTGCGGGCCGCGCGCATCACGCCCGCGTGCTTGCCCATCGACGCTGACGATCCTTGCGCCGACGCTTGTAACGCCGCAGCCGCGTTTCGATGCGCACCGCTGCTTGATCGGCGCTTGCATAAGCGTCTGCCGCGAGCGCTTCCGCTTCGAGCACAATGCCCGAGTCGAGATGCACCACGCATTCGGTGCGGAAACCGAATCCCTCCTTACCGATGGTGACGTGCCCGGAAAACCCACCGTCGAAATATTTCGCCAGCGCCTCGGCGACGCGCGCATTGACGCGCTCGCGCAATGCTTCGCCGACGTCGATGTTCTTGCCCGAGACGCGAAATGGCATGATCGCCCTCCGATGACCGCTGCCCGAACGATCCCGGCCGCGCACACGAACCGGCTTGCGCCGCACCTACGCGTTTTGCGCTTTCCAGCCGATTGCGGTTCGGCGCAGAAAACGCCTCAGCACAATATCAACGCCTCAGCACAATATCATAGAGGGGCGCGTCAGGGGGCCGCGCCCAGAGACGTCTGTTTCTCCCTCCGCCGCTGCACGGAGGAGGCAATTCGCATCGCCTCGCGATATTTTGCGACCGTTCGCCGGGCGATGTCGATGCCCGCCTCGCGCAGCTTTTCCACGATGGTATCGTCGGACAGTACTTGCTCGGGGCTTTCGGCGTCGATCAACTGTCTGATCCGGTGGCGCACCGCTTCCGCCGAATGGGCTTCCCCTCCGTCCGCTGCCGCGATCGCCGAGGTGAAAAAATATTTCATGTCGATGGCGTCGGCGATGGTCTTGAGGTTGAGCGGCCGCAAATGCCGCACCCCGTGAACGAAAAAGGCGTCCTGCTGGCGCACGATCTCGGTGGATACTTTCAGGATGGTTTTGGCGCGCTGGTCGAGCGCGCGGATCAGCCACGTCGCGGTCTGCAGGCAATCGGCGAGATAGCCCTTGTCTTTCTCGTTCTTCGCGGTCTTGGCGAGTTCGGCATGGTAGCTCTGGTTGACCAGAACCTTGGGCAGCGTGTCGGAATTGAGCTCGACGATGAAGCCGCCATCCGGCCCCAGGCGCACGAACACGTCCGGCACGATCGGTTGCACCAGAGTGGAGCCGAAGGCGAGGCCAGGCTTGGGGTTGAGTTTGCGAACTTCACCGATCATGTCGGCCAAGTCTTCCTCGCCCACGCCGCAGATGCGGCGCAAGGCCGCGAGATCGCGCTTGGCAAGCAGATCGAGATGAGCAACGAGCGCTTGCATCGCGGGATCGAAGCGATTGCGCTCCTTGAGTTGGATGGCGAGGCATTCCGTGAGATTGCGCGCACACACGCCGGGGGGATCGAAACCCTGCAGGATCGCCAGCACGGCGTCGATCTCGGCAGCCGGCGCGCCCAGCTTCTCAGCGACCAGCGCGAGATCGCCGTTGAGATAGCCGGCCTCGTCGACGAGATCGATGAGATATTGCCCGATCATGCGCCGCGCAGGATCGACCACCGCAAGCGCGAGCTGCTCAGCGAGATGATCAACCAGCGTGGCCTCGACCGAGACGAAGGCCTCGAGATTGTAGTCGCTGTTGTCGCGCCCGCCCGCACCGGTGCTCGCCCATTCGGAATAGCCCGGGGGCGCCTCGCCGTTCGAGCGCGAGGTCGCGGCGTCGGCGTCGGCCGGGGGGACATCGTCAAGCTCCGCTCCCGACTGTTGCTGGGCTGCGCCGTCGCTTCGGTCACGCCCCTCGGCCGCCCAATCCGTCGCGGGGGCACCCGGTGAGGCTTCACGATCGGCCCCGCGCCGCTCCCCTTCCCCGTCATTCTCTCCCAGGCGCTCGAGCAGCGGATTGCGCTCGCGCTCCCCCTCCACGTAGCCGGCAAGGTCGAGATTGGAGAGCTGCAGCAGCTTGATGGCCTGCATCAGCTGCGGCGTCATCACCAGCGCATGGCTCTGGCGAATTTCGAGTCGTTGAGTGAGCGCCATCTCGTCCTTAAGGGGCCGCCCCCGGGGCCGGCCTCAACAGCATCAACTCAGCCCCGCAAGCGCGCAATAGCGATTGGTCCGATTTTTGCTTATCGGGTTCTTGGCCCGGTGTATACCAGGTCCACGGAGCTGTCGTTAAGAGGGGAGCAGAGGCGCTACAATAGCGGGGACAACCGCTAGTGTCCCGATTCCGAAGTTCGCATCATTGTGCCGCGGCCTCGTTTGCGAACTTCGGAATCGAAGGACACTAGCAACTTATTGATCTAGTGTGGCTTTGGTTCAGAAGTCCGCATTTCGGACTCACTGCAAGAATTCCGCATTTCGGACTCACTGCAAGAATGATGCGGGCTTCTGAACCGCCACACTTAGGCGCGGAAGTCTTCGCCGAGGTAGAGGCGGCGGACCTCGGGGTCGTTGACGATATCGTCCTTGCGGCCCTCCATGAGGACCTGGCCCGAATAAATGATGTAAGAGCGGTCGGTGAGGTCGAGGGTCTCGCGCACATTGTGGTCGGTGATGAGCACGCCGATGCCGCGGCTGGTCAAACGCCGCACCAGCCTCTGAATTTCGACCACGGCCTTGGGGTCGATGCCCGCGAACGGCTCGTCCAGCAGCATGTAATTCGGCCGACTCGCGAGCGCGCGGGCGATCTCCACGCGGCGGCGCTCTCCGCCCGAAAGCGCGATCGAGGGCGTCTTGCGACGGGGGGCGATCTCGAACTCGTCCAGCAGCGCATCGAGATCGGCCTCGCGGCGGCGGCGGTCCGGCTCCACCACTTCGAGGACCGCGCGGATATTGTCTTCCACGTTGAGGCCGCGAAAGATCGACGCTTCCTGCGGTAGATAGCCGATGCCGAGGCGTGCCCGCTGGTACATCGGAAGATGGGTGACGTCGTGGCCATCGAGCTCGATCTTGCCGCGCTCGGCCTTGATCAGGCCGGTAATCATGTAGAACGCCGTGGTCTTGCCGGCGCCGTTCGGCCCCAGCAGACCGACCGCCTCGCCGCGCCGCACGTAGAGGCTGACGCCGTTGACCACCCGCCGTCCGCCGTAGGTCTTTTCGAGGTTGTGCGCGGCCAAGTAGCTCCGCATGGCCTCTTGCCGCGCCGCCGGCGCTATGGCCTCTTGCCGCGCCGCCGGCGCTTGCGGGCGCGGGCGCGGCCGGGTGGCGGCGGGAGCGACCTTCTTGCCGCGGGCGAGCGCCATCGGCCCACCCAAAGAGGTCAGGCCGATATCCTGCCAGCCGCCGTTGCCCGCTCTTCGTCTGGGTTGAGGCGCGCGGCGATGTCGGAACAACGCGAGGATGTCGACCAAGCCTCTGCCCTCGAAACCGGGGTTCAACGCAATCCTTCGATGGCGAAGCCAAACATCGCCGACGGGAATGGGCCGCAGCGCTTTGTCAATTCCATGACACGATCCGAGCCTTGCCGATCAAGTGTGGAGCGCCCGATGTGATGTCCCAAAGTGCTTTCAACCGTTTTGCCGGCCACGACGGGGCGCGGCAGCGATCCGCGATCGACGAGCGTCATCTTTTATCCGCGGTGTTGCTTTTCTCCGGGGGATTGCCTTTGTCCGCGGTGTTGCTTTTCTCCGCAGCGTTGCGCGGATCGGGAGGGCTTTGCGATCCCGATTTAAACAGGCCCTCGACCCGACCCTGATCCATCTTCGACACGCCGCTGGTGAGATCGACCACCAGCCGCTGCCCGCGCAGGATGTCCGTGCCTCGCGTCACGACGACATTCCCGACCAGCGTCACCGTGTTCTCGCGCATGTTGAAGGTGGCGGCATCCCCGGTCGCATTTTGATCCTTTTGAACCACCACGACGTTGCCCTTCGCCTCGATCCGGCGGATCTGCCGGTCGCCTCCGGGCCCCGGATCGGCTGCCTTGACGGGGCGCGGGCCGGTTTCCTCCTCGTAGAACACGACGAGCTGCTTGCAGCGCATTTCGGTGTCGCCTTGCAGCACGTACACGTCTCCGGTGAAGGTCGCCATCTTGTCCTTCTCGCGCAGCTCGAGTGCCGCCGCGCGGATCTTCACGGGTTCGTCGCGGTTCTGCGAGAAGCCCTGCAGCGCGTTCGGCGGACCTTGATTTTTCTGCGCCATTGCATCGGACCCGCAGACCGCGCAAGCGACGACGACCCCCGTCACCACGAGCAGCGCGAACCAATTTCGCGTTCGACGCCTGCTCATGGCTTGCGCCCTCCGCCGGCGGTGGGGGTCGTGTTGTCCATTATCAAGGTGACGAATACGCCGCGCTCGAAACGCATGAGATCGCCGGAGTCGCGGACCTCCATGCGGTTGGCGTTGATGGTCCATGTCGCCGTCTTCACCTCGACCGGCTTGTCCGAAACGATGTTGCTGCCGCGGACGTCCACGACTGCTTCGTTGAGGAATGCCTGATAGCCGCTCGAAGACGTCACCACGATGTTCTGGGTAAGCGTGAGCTGCTCGGTCTTGGTGTTGTATAGCCCGTCCTTCGCGGTCGTTTCGAAGGTGACGTTGTCTCTCATCTCCATTGTCGCGCGGATGCCGTGCAGCTCGAGCATGTCCGGCTTGGTAACGTCCTGAGCAGCGGCCTGGGCGATCATGTCGTAGCGGCGATTGTCGCGCGTGACGCCGGCGAGGCGGGGCTGATTCATCTTGATCTTGGTACCTGAAACGACCAGCGAGCCGACGTCGACGGGCAGGCCCGAGAGTGCGCGCAACGGCTTCATCAGAACTGTAAAGGCCACTCCCGAGAGGAAGACCGCGGCCGTGGTCAGTGGGACCGCGATGCGCAAGATGCGCACATGCCGGCTGTGGCGCACGGCGGCCCGGAAGGCTCGAGTCGTATCGGTACGGCCAAACCGCGCAGCAACGCGCGGCCCTCCCGGGTTGACCTCGGATACAGCCGTGAAAGAGTTCATCCCCGAGCCCCCGTCCGCCCAAGAGAATCAGGCGGCCCCACTCGATATTAGCCTCTTTTGGCGCCCCATGGTCGCTCCCAAATATGGCCCGGGCGCGGCACGGCCGCGCAGGACCACGGCGGAGGACCCGGCCGGAAAACCGGGTCTATTGAAGGAGATAGCGCGGACAAGTTACCCAATTCATACGATTCCGAGGGCGGGGAATGCTAGGAATGGGCAAAGATGTCCTCGGCGGCCCAGCCGGCGAGGTCGAGCCGTACCCGGTCCGGCAGGAAGCGAAAACAGGCCGCCGCGAGTTCGGCGCGCCCCTCGCGGACGAGGATGGCGTCGAGCTTTTCCTTGAGCGCGTGCAGGTGCAGCACGTCGGACGCCGCGTAGGCGAGCTGCGCGTCGGTCAGCGCCTCGGCGCCCCAATCGGAAAGCTGTAGCTGCTTGGAGAGGTCGACGCCCAGCACTTCGCGCACGAGGTCCTTGAGGCCGTGCTTGTCGGTGTAAGTGCGCGCGATCCGCGAGGCGATCTTGGTGCAGTAGACCGGAGAAG
>VAZL01000440.1:8272-9427 GCA_005883445.1 Alphaproteobacteria bacterium
GTTTGGTCAGGTTCGGCGCTGCGCTGGCGCCCGCCGGGATCTGCACCACGTCGGCGGAGCCGTCACCCGGCGACAGTTGCACCACGCACAGCCGATCGCGGATCGGATCGAGCCCCATGGTTTCGGTGTCGATCGCCACCGCGTCGCCGCGGTAGTTCGAGAGGTCGGGCAGATCGCCGCGATGCAAGCGGATGGTCATGACGGCTCACGAACGGGCGATGCTGCAAATCTGGTGCCCAGGAGAGGGTAGCCGATACTCTTGATCATTCCGAGGCTTCCGTTCCGGTGCGGGCAAATAACGCCCCTTTGAGCGGCAAAGAGAATATTCGCGGCCGCCCGGACCAACAAGCGTTTCCAATCACCGTCGCCGAATGGGACCGCAATAGCCGCGAGATCGTCCGCGTTGCGCTCGATCAGAACAACGGCCGGCACACAATTAACGCCACCTTATTGGCCGTAAAGCACCTGCCGGCGCTCGCCGACGCCATCGGGAAGGCGCTGGCGCGGGCAATCGAGTTGGGCCTTGTAGCAGAAGGGGGCGGCCAATGAGCGCGCTCGCCCTCTCGGCGACCGCAACGCGCGTGTATGACAGCATCAACGCCGTCACCTCGCCCGACGTACTCGATAACATCGCTCGCGCCGTCTGGCATGATTGGGGAAAGGGCGCGCTCACCGATGACGAAGCGACCTTGCTGACCGGGGCCATTGATCAGCGGCGCCCGGCAGCAAGTTCACGCCGCGACCGTGCCGTAAGCGACTGTCGGACGAAGAACGGACCAAGCGCCGACACCGGAAACGGATGCTCGGCGGATCGAGCGCGCTGCCCGATACCCTCCGCCAACACTACACCGAGGGCGAGCGCGCCGTGCTTTTCATCGTCGCCGGCGAGGTGAAGCGCCACGGGATATGCGACCTGCCAATCGATGAGATCGCCGACCGCGCGGGTGTGGGAAAGACCACGGTGCAGAACGCCATGCATGAGGCCCGCCGGCTCGGACACGTCGAGATCACCGAGCGCCCGCAACGCGACGCCAAGAACCTTCCAAATGTGGTGAAAGTCACGTCCAGCGAATGGCTTGCCTGGATCCGGCGCACCGTCCGCAGCGCAGCGGGATAGGGTCCAATTTTCCAAAAATGTGAGCATCTCAAAGAGCA
>VAZL01000441.1 GCA_005883445.1 Alphaproteobacteria bacterium
CGCAACGCTTCCCGTCCAAGAGTAACGAAAACTGTGCATCTCCTGCCGCGCCAGGTGTCGCGATCTCTCGGGCGACCCGCATCACGGTCGTGCACACGGGTGTCAGGCTTCGATGGCGCGACATGGCGGGACAATCTAGCGCGTTACGACTGAGTCCGCCAACTTCGACGATTGCAGGCCGCAATCCTTCGATGCAGCGGCAATCGCAGAGGGTCCTAACTAAGGCGTAGAGCGGCAGAGCGGCATGCCGGGGCGCTTATCAGCAAGGCGGCGGAGGAGCATCGACTAATTTTGGATTGATCGCTTTCAGGCCGTCTGGCCAAGTCAATTGATTGAAGTCAATCTTCTGCTCGGTCATTTTTTCGGCCTGTGCCCAACGGCTGAGACTGCAGAAGTCGTCGTAATAAACTTTGTCGAGCGCGAGCGGACGTATGTTGGTGTCCCACTGCTCGCGCGTCGCTTTCTCGCTGAGATCGAGCTTGGCCTTGGCATAGGCCGCGACGGCGGCGAAGTCCTTCTCCGCGACGTCGCGCCCCTTCATCGTCGCCCGCAGCCAGCGGATTGCCGTGTCCTTGCCCTGCGGACTCGCAAGCCATTCCGGGCGTGCGCCTGCGACCAAGTACCCCTGGATGTAGCCGGTCGCATCGGTCAAGTAGTGTGATTTGTCCGGGCAAATCTCGAGCGTGCGCGAGCCGATCGGCTGCCAAATGAAAAAGGCGGCAATCTCGCCTCCGCACAACGCCGCAGGGAGGACCTGCGTATCCAGATTCTTGACCGCTACCTTCGACGGATCGACTCCGTTCTTGGTCAAATATTCGGAAATGAACCACGACCCTGTGGAGCCAACCCGCGTCGCGACCGTTTTTCCGAGCAGGTCTTGCGGCTTTGTGATCTCTTTTCGTGCGACAGCCACGTAGCCCTTTGCGTCCCGCTCGACGACCGCGATGGTGCGGTAATCTCCCTTGACGCGAAAGAAATATTGCACGCTCGGAAGGTCGCCGGTCATGACGATGTCGCCCTGGCCGGTCTGGAACGATTGGAATGCGGTGGTGCCGGAAGGAAAAAGACGGTAAGTGACGTCGAGGCCTTCCTGCTGATAGTAACCTTTCTCTAACGCCATCCAGATCGAGTCGTTGTTGACGGACGGTTGTCCGAACAATGTCATCTTGAGCGAGGGTTGCTGCGCTTGCGTCGCTGTAGCGCCCAGCAAAATGCCGGCGCCGATTGCAGCAGTAAGCATCTTCGAGAACTCGGACATTGAGGCCTCCCTGTGCACGGTCACATCACTGAAACATATGACATATAGCGGGCGAGAACCCGCTGGACGAAGAAACGGAACAGGCGATCAACCGCAAAGCCGAGAATGCAGATTGTAAGCAAAGCCACGAAGATGCGGTTCGTCTGCAAGAGCATCGACGATTTCTGCAACAAATAGCCAATACCGGAATCGGCCGCCAGAATCTCGGCAGGGATGATGCTCATGAACGAAGATGCCATGGCAACGCGCATGCCGGTGACGATGTAGGGTACCGCGGAAGGAATGACCACCATGAGGAAAATTTGCAGGCGATTGGCCCCTAAGCATTCGGCCGCGCGCTGGCGCGTGATCGGCGCCCGCCAAACTCCTGCCGTCGTGTTGATCAGCACAATGAAAAACGTACCCCAAAAGATCAAAAAATACTTCGACATCTCTCCAATGCCGAACCAAATCACCGCAATAGGAATCATGGCGGTAGGGGACAGGTAGCGAAGCAACTCCATGATCGGATCGAGCAGGTCGTGGAGAACGCGGATTCGGCCGAGTAGAACACCGAATATCACGCCGATCAGCGAGCCGGAGAAGAAGCCAACGAGTATCCGCGACATGCTGATCGACACATCCGCGAAGATCTCGCCGCTCATGATCATCGGAATGGCAGTGCGAATCACCTCGAGCGGAGGAGGGATCAGGAACGGGTTGAATATGAAGGTCGACAGCAACTGCCAAATCAAGAAAGCGAGCACGAGCGACGCAGCGGACAGGAGAATGCCGCGATATCTACCTGGATTGATCGACGCGCGAAGCCTGCTGAATGAAGCCCGTCGCAAAAGCGGCGCTTGGGGCAGCTTCGGCTTGGTGTCGCGAACGTTCACCATTGGTCAGCGGTCTCTATCGAGAACCCGTTCACGACGGCGCCACTGCCTGCTCTGAGCGGGCGACATCCGGCGCCAACAAGTTCTCGATTTCATGAAAGAGTTGCGCAACCTCCGGATGAGCGAGATCGCGCGGGCGCGGAAAATCGACGTTAAAGACTTTGGAAATCGTGGAACGAGGTCCGACCGACATCATGCCGATCCGATCCCCGAGCAGAATCGCCTCCGCGATATCATGGGTGACAAAAATCACCGTCTTGCCCGTGCGCTCCCAGATTGCGAGCAGCACCGAATGCATCCGGCGTCGGGTCAAGGCATCAAGCGCGCCGAAAGGCTCGTCCATGAGCAGAACTTCCGGCTCGACCGCGAGTGCCCGCGCGATTTGCAGTCGCTGACGCATGCCGCCGGAAAGTTGTGAAGGAAACTTGGTACGATGCCGGTCGAGATCGACCATCTGCAGATATTTGTCGATGATGGCGCCCCATTCGCGCTTGGGCACTTTGCGAACGCGCAAGCCAAACCGCACATTTTCCTCGACAGACAGCCAAGGAAACAACGCTGAACCGGCATCCTGGAAAAACATGGCGCGATCGCGACCGGCGCCGGTCACGACGACGCCGTCGGACGTCACCGATCCGCCCGTCACAGGCTCAAACCCGGCGAGAATATTGAGTAGCGTCGATTTTCCGCAGCCGGAGGGGCCAAGCAGACAAAAGAATTCGCCATCGACAATCTCGATATTGACACCATCCAGCGCCACGTAAGGCTGATGCGCGGCGTCGTAGGTCTTGCGAAGATTGACGACCCGCAACAAACTCTGCCTCCGGGGGACAGCAGGAGCACGACGGCCGCAAAACCGTAAGGTTGCCCTGCGCGAGTGTCAATGAACGAACCTGATCAGTGGGCGCCGCTTTTCTCGCCGCGTGACGTTGCAGGGGTTGGTGCGACCCCGCGCCGCTATCGTGTCCACGCACGGCGCGATTGCTTGCGCCGGATTTCCAGGCATTGCGACCACCAACCGTCAAGCAGCACAGGAGATGGCAGTGGCTGAAGTGAAGTGCATCGCCCCGGCGCGAATAGGCGGCACCGACATCGAATACGCCCAGGGCATGCGTGCCGGATCGTGGCTGTTTTTTACGGGCCACATGGCGATCGATTTCGAGCACGGCCTCGCAGCGCAGGTTATTGGCAAGCCCGGGCATCCGCTGGGCAGTCCGCCACGTTATCGGCGCGAGGGCGATTTCATCATCGAGCGACTGGCCAAGCTTACCGCAGCGCAGGGCAGCGATCTGCGCCATATCGTGCGCGTCGACCAGTACTACCCCAACGCGCAAGTGGTGAATGCCTATCAACGCGCACGAAAAGCGGCGCTCAAGGACTTCGTGCCTCCCAGCACGTCCGTGCTCATGGAAGAGTTATCGGTCGACGGCGCCAACATGGAAGTGTCCATGATTGCCGTCCTGCCCGGCGGCGGCCGTGAGCCGAGACCGGCGCAGCCGGAAGGCGTGCCCGTTCCCAAGCACTCCGGCTTCATCGCTTCGCTCGTCTGCGGCGACTATGTGTTTGTCGCCGGCCAAATGCCGAACAACGACGACATGACCGGGATCGCCAAACCCGCCTACCGCCCGCCCAACGCCGTTTGGAATGGTACGGACATCAGGTTGCAGACCGAGTTTCTTATTACTTCGCGGCTCAAGCCTGCGCTTGAAGCCGGCGGCAGTTCCTTGGAGAACGCGATTAAGGCGCAGTGCTACCTGACCAACATCAACGATCTGCCCGAATTTCTGGATGTGTGGAACGGCCATTTCGGCGAGCATCCGTGTGCGCTCACCGTCGTTGCGACCAAGGGTCTTGCTCTCCTCGAGTCGATCTTGGAGATCAACATCTTCGGTGTTCGCGATGGCGCCAAAACCAGAAAGGAGATCATCGATCACAAGCCGTCGCAGCACATGCGGCTCGGTCCGGCAGCGGTGCGCGCCGGCGACCTGCTGTGCTTGTCGGGGCTCTATGCCGCCGATTCCGATGGAGCAATCCCGCAAGCGCGCAGCACGGCCGGCTTGAAATATTTCGGCTCGCCCACCCATCACGAGATGCAGGCAATATTGACGGCCGCTGACGACATCTGTCGCACGGCAGGCACCCCGCTCTCGAATTTGCTTC
>VAZL01000442.1 GCA_005883445.1 Alphaproteobacteria bacterium
CTGTCAGCGCGGCCCGGCCGCCGCAGGATCAAGCCGGCGTGAACTCGGCTGAGCCGCGAGTTTTTGAACCTCCAAGCCCCCAGCTGCGACTAACAGAGACGCAAACCCCCGCCGGCCCTCGATTTATGGGGACCCGGGAGAAGAGTGGGTTGGTCTTTCAGGGCGAGGTGCGTCATGAGTGTACAAAGCAGGCATTGGCTCGACTACGACCCGGTGGCTTTGGTGATTCTGGTCGTAGGGATCGGCGCGGTCGCGTTGCTCGCGCTGAGCATTTAACTCTCTGAAGAAAAGCCGCCGGGCTGGTGTTGCATCGGCCCGCGGCGCTGCTTCGCCTCATTGCCCTTGCATCGTGATCACGGCATGGAGGCGTGTGAGGGCTGTTTCGACAGCCGGCGCCTATTCAAGCTGAATATTTCCTCGCCTCCCGAGTTTCGCCCAAAGCCCGATTTGCCGCCCCGGTCACCGCACCGCGGTGCCGCCGCGGTTCCAGCCGCGACCGCCCTCGCCATAAATCTCGAATCCGGTGTCGGTGACCACGACCGTGTCTTCGAGCTTGATGAATCCGCGCTGGGGATGCTGCAGCGTGGTCTCGACCGAGACCACCATTCCGCGCTCGAGCGGGCGACCGGCGTCGTAGGCATCGTATGGCACGGGGCCCGTCGCCGTCAGCCGCGGCGCCTCGTGACTGACCAATCCCATGCCGTGGGCGAGGAAGTGCATGTGGTTGTGGTGCTTGGATTTGTGCACGAGCGGTTCGGCCGCGGCGTAGATCACGCTCCCCGTCGCTCCCGCCTTGATGGGCTTCATCGACGCGCGCTGAATTTGCTCGATCTCCGCCAGCAGATCTTCGAGTTCGGCATCGGGCTCGCCGTGGATCGCCATCCGACAGAGGTCGCCGATATAGCCGTGATAGTTGCCGCCGGAGTCGAGCGAGAGCACGTCGCCCTTGTCCCATTTCTGCTCCGACGGTGCGCGGTTGAGGCTCGGGCCCGCCGTGATCAGACAATAGTCGAAGGTAAGGCCGCGATTGGTCTCCTCCCGCCGCAGCGCTTCGGTCAGCTCCCGCTTGGTCGCGCCGGGGCCGTGATTGGCAATGACCGCCAGCATCGATTCGATCACGCGCTCGGAGGCGATGCGCAGCTTCCTCAGCTCCTCGGGACTCTTCACCGCGCGCAGCCGCTCGAGCACGAACAACGCGTCCACGATTTCGCTGTCGGGGAAGGCGTTGCGTAGCGCGGTGCCGGCATCGACCGGCAGAAAACCGAGCTCGGCGCCGATCCGGCGGGGCTTTGCTCCCAATTTGCGCGCGTAGTCGATCGCCTTCTGCATGGCATCGACGGTGCCGGACGAATTGGTCTGCGACTCCGACACCCAGAACGGATCGTTTTCCTTCTGAAAGCCCTCCATGCGATGGCCGAAATAAGCCGCCTTCTGCCGCGCGCCCTTGGGATAGACGAGGACCGGCAGATAGCGGCTCAATCCCATCGCATCCATGGACTCGAAGAAAAAGGCGCGATGGCCGCCCAGCAGGTACTGCACGTTGTGCTTCGAGGTCGCGAGCAGAACGTCGATCCCGGCCTCATCCATCAGCCGATCGAGGCGATCCGCATCGAACGGAATCGAGGGTACAACCTTCTTGACGACGTCGAGCATGACCAAAGCTCCTTGTGGGCCGACTGCAGCGCTCCGTGTGCTGCTCGCGCATGGACGAGCGGAGGGCTGCGATCATACACCACCCCAGCGCGACCCGGCCATGCCCCAGCCAGCGCCCGCGGAGTTCCTGCAACGCGTCGCGCGTCGCGGCCGCGGCACGACGTCGCGTTAGTTCGCTTTATGCGCTTGGATGCCGGCGATCTTGACCGCCTCCCCCCACAAAGCGATGTCGGCTGCGATCATCGCCGCGAACGCCTCGGGGGTATTGCCGAGCGGGTCAACCCCGAACGCCGCAAGCCGCTCGGCGAATTTTGCGTCGTTAGCGGCGTGGGACACCTCTTTCGCGATCCGCTCGACGGTGTCCGTGGGCATCGCCGATGGCGCCATCAGCCCGTTCCAGGTGAGCGCCCTAAAGCCCGGAAATCCTGACTCGGCGAAGGTTGGAACGTTCGGGATTTGCGGGACGCGCTTCTCGCTCGACACCGCAAGCAGGCGAATGGCTCCGCTGTTTGCCTGCGACATGGCCTCCGACAGAGTCGCGAAATAAATGGGAACGTGACCGGCGATGACGTCGGTCAATGGCGCCGCGCCACCCTTGTAGCTCACAGGGGTCATCTCGAGCCCCGCGCGTTTGAGAAACAACACCATCGAGAGGTGACTCAAGCCTCCGAATACCGGCGCCACATAGGTCAGTTTGTCGGGTTGGCCGCGGGCATAGTCGACGAATTCGGCAAGCGTATTCGCCGGTATGCGAGGATGGACGACCAACACGTACGGATTGGTCCCAATGACGCTGATGGGAGCAAAATCTTTGACCGGGTCGTAGGCCGTCCTGGTCGTCAGCGGAATGATCGCGATTTGCGACGGGGTTCCCATCAGCAGCATGTGTCCGTCGGCAGACGAACGGGCGACCGCTTCGGCCGCGATCGCACCGGCCGCCGCCGGGCGATTCTCGACCACGAATTGTTGCCCAAACGCGTCGCCGAGGGGCTGCGCGATCAGACGGGCGATGCCGTCGGTATTCCCCCCCGGTGCGAACGGAACCACGATCTTGACCGGCTTCTGCGGCCATACTTGCGAGCGTGCGGAGGAAATCGAGCCCGCAATGGCGAGCACGGTCAGTGCTGCCAAAAGCACGCTTCGCGCTTGCGCAATCCGGCAGAGCGGTTTCGCCAATGTCAGGTCCGATAGCTCGGATCGATGCGGTCGAGCATGCGAAGATAGGCCGGCCAGTCGGCGGAGCCGCGGCCGCTGTCGTGTTTTTCGTACTGCAGCACCGTCTTCTTGCAGATTTCGGGCGGGATCTCGATCAGCTCGCCGCCGGTCGCTTCCATCGCCAACTGGATTTCGGCGGCCTCCAAGAGGTGCTTCATCAGGATGAAGGCCTCGCGCGCGGTCTTGCCCACCGTGAGCACGCCGTGATTGTGCATGATCATGGCGCGGTTGTTGCCGAGATGGGCGATGAGCCGGTCGCGCTCGTCGAGATCCTCGGTGATGCCCTCGTAGGGATGATAACCGAGGCGGCCGAAGAAACGCACCGACTCCTGCGAGATCATCCGCAATCCGCTCTTGAGGCCCGCAACCGCCATTCCGGTGCGGGTATGTACGTGCACCGCGCAGTTGACATCCGGCCGCCCGCGCAAGATCCCCCCATGCAGTGTGAAGCCCGGACGGTTCACGCCTGCGCGCTCGTCGAGGTCCTCATCCATGTCGACCTTGACCAGGTTGGAGGCCGTGACCTCCGTCCACAGCAGCTCGTGCCGCTTCATCAGGAACTTTCGATCTTCTCCCGGAACGCGCATGGAGCAGTGGTTGTAAATGCCATCATCCCAGCCGTGGTTCGCGACCAGGCGATAGACCGCGGCGAGATCGACGCGAACCTGCCATTCCGCGGGCGATACCGCGGTCGCTGGATCGGTCGTAGTTTTGGTATGGATGTTCACGGCGAAAGCTCCCTGTTCGAAGGCGGGACTGCGGCGCCCGATATCGCCTTGCCCTGGTCGCGATGGTAACGAAACCGGCGTCCGCATTCCAGCGAGTTGGCGGTCAGAACTCGCGCCCGATGAGAAGATGATCGACCGAGATCGTACCACCGCCATGCACCAGGAAATACAACACGGCCACGGTCCACATCAGCGTGTATTCGAGGCCCGTTTTGTTCCAGAAATATCCGCCGACCCGCCAACGCTCGTAATTGGATACGACGAGAAAGATCAAGATCGCGCCGGCGACGGGCCGCGTGAACAGCCCGAGCGCGAGCATCGGACCGCCCACGAGCTGCGTGATGGAGATCGCAGGCGCCCAGAATTTTCCCGGACGATAGCCGTCGCGGTCGAGCTGTCGCGCCAGCTCGGTCAAATTGTGCGATTGCACCCCGGTCGATGGGAACATCCCGAACGTGTTGCGCAGTCCATGCGGGACGAGCGCTAGTCCCGCGACGACGCGCAACAGCGCCTCGGCCCAGGGAAAGAGCGCCTGATAGATGGGAACGAACTGGGGGAAGATGAGCGGGGTCGAATCAACCATCCTGCCAACTAGCAACTCTTTGCCGTCGTCCCCGCGAAAGCGGGGACCCATGATCACTGGCCTCTGGAATATGGGTCCCGCTTTCGCGGGGACGACACTTTGTGTGACGCGATTACAGTCGGATCTCGCCGAGATTGATACTGGCCCCGAGAGTTGCTTCGACGGATTTCTTGCTCCGGCCCTTCGCCGATATCTCGAGCAGATAGGTGCCTGAGCCTTCATCGAGCTTGTCGAATTTGAAGTCGCCATAGTTGTCGCTCGTCGTCTCCGCGACCGTTCGACCATCCTTGCTGAGGCGAACGCTCGCGCCCTCGACGCAATCGACGACGCCATTCATCTCCGCCGCCAGCGTGCCGCCGATGAAGCATTTCGAGTAGCGCCAGAGATTGCGATAATAAACCCGG
>VAZL01000444.1 GCA_005883445.1 Alphaproteobacteria bacterium
GCATGGTGACCACGCTGGCCACCAGCGGAAGCATCGCCGCGTTCGCGAGCTGGAAGACCGCCACGCACGCCGCAAACGTGAAGAGCGGCCGGTTGGTCAGGAGAGTCACGAGACCCGCCGTTTTGTTCTGCCCTTGCGCCGATCCGCCGTGGGCGCGAATGGGATCGACCTCGTCCGACCGGATTTGAGCCAGCGCGATCAGCGTGGGAACGATCAAGGCGGCGGTGATCAGGAAGACCGCCTGGGTCGACCAGAAATACCCGACCACACCCATACCCGCCGCGGCGAGACCGTTGCCAACGGAGGCGAAGCGGGCATTGCGACCGAAGCGTTCCCCGCTGGCGGCATGACCGACGAGCCCAAGGCTGATCGCGGCAAGCGCCGGACTCACCACGCTGCTGCCGGCCGCGTGCAGGATTTGCGCCCCGAGGACGGTCGGAAAGATCGGCCATAGTGCGATCACAAGCGCGCTCGCGCTGATCGCAATCATCGCCAGCGCGGCAACGCCGCGTTCCGATCGCGCGGCATCGACGATGGCACCTCCGGGCATTTGCAACGCCAGTCCGGCAAGGCTGCGGGCGGTGAGAACGAGGCCGATGTCGACCTGCGTCCATCCCTGCGCCGTGAGATAGACGGAGACGAACGGGCCGAATCCGGTCTGCACGTCGGCGACGCAGAATGCGAACCAATCGAGGCCGCGCAGGCTGCGGCGGGAGGCGGCGATCGGTGGCTCAGGGGGCAGCGTCCGCTGCGGGGCGGGTTTGTGGCCTTCGACCCGGCGTCGGTGGGAGCGGCCGTGGTCGCGGGGTGCCGGTGCGCTGGACAGGATTACCGCTCCGGTGCTGCAACCTCGCTCGAGGGCATGGTTCGCTCGGCGCCCGCTGCGCCGACCACCACCACCGGCTCACCCCGCTTGTATTCCGGCGCCAGTCGCACCTGGTTGCGGGTGAGGTCCAGGGTGATCGAGCCGGGCTTTCCCGCCGGGGCGAAATTCAGCGCGCGCCAATCGACCGCGATCTTGCGCGTGCCGATCCCGAGAAATCCGCCGAAGTCGATGATGGCCGCGTGC
>VAZL01000443.1 GCA_005883445.1 Alphaproteobacteria bacterium
TTTGGCAGGCGATGTCGATCCCGGTATCGCCCCTCTACGCCAAGGTCGGACCGACCGTCGTTCCGATGATGACGGCGGCTGCTCTGGGATTGCTCGGCGTCCTCCTTTTGATCGATGCCTGGCAAGGCGGTTGGCAGACCGAGGAGGAGAAGAGCGCCACGCCCGATCGAGCGGCCCTGCTCTGGATCCTTGCCGGTCTCGTGCTCAACGTCCTCTTGATCGGCCCGGTGGGGTTCACGATCGCTTCGATCATTCTGTTCGTCTGCGTGGCCCGCGGCTTCGGCTCCAAGGCGATCGTCCGCGACGCCTTGATCGGCGCGGCTTTCGCGCTCGTCGCCTACTTCGGCTTCGCCACGACACTCGGCATCAATATCGGTTCCGGCTTGTTCGAGGCCACGATCGAACGGCTGATCGGCGTGGAGGGCGGCTGAGATGGATGCCTTCTCGCAACTTCTCAACGGCTTTGCGGTCGCGCTCACTCCGATGAATCTTCTGTGGTGCCTGGTGGGCACCACGCTGGGCACGGCGATCGGCGTCCTTCCGGGCCTCGGCCCGGCGCTGACCATCGCGCTGCTCTTGCCGATCACCTTCAAGGTCGAGCCGACCGCGGCATTCATTCTTTTCGCCGGCATTTACTACGGTGCGATGTACGGCGGCTCGACCACGTCGATTCTGCTCAACACGCCGGGCGAGAGCGCCACCATCGTCACGGCGCTCGAGGGTCACAAAATGGCGCGTAACGGCCGCGCCGGCGCGGCGCTCGCGACCGCGGCCATCGGCTCGTTCGTCGCCGGCATAATCGGCACCCTCGGCATCACCTTCCTCGCGCCAGTGGTCGTGGATTGGGCGCTCAAGTTCGGACCGGCCGATTATTTCTCCCTCATGGTGTTCGCCTTCGTGACGGTGTCGGCCGTGCTGGGCTCCTCGGCGGTGAGGGGACTGGCCGCGCTGTTCTTCGGCGTCTGGCTCGGGCTGATCGGCGTCGACCTGCAGACCGGCCAGGCGCGCTTTACCTTCGGTCTTCCGGAACTGCTCGACGGCATCAACGTCATCGTGGTGGCGGTCGGCCTGTTCGCGGTCGGGGAGACGCTCTATGTCGCTTCGCGCTACCGCTCCGGCAAGGACGAGATCATTCCGCTCTCGGGCTCGCTCTGGATGACGCGCGAGGAATGGAAGCGGTCGTGGAAACCGTGGCTACGCGGCGCCGCCATCGGCTTTCCCATCGGGGCCATGCCCGCGGGCGGCGCCGAGATCCCGACCTTTCTGAGCTACTACGTCGAGAAGAAGCTCTCCTCGAAACCGCAGGAGTTCGGCAAAGGCGCGATCGAAGGCGTCGCCGGCCCGGAAGCCGCCAACAACGCCTCGGCCGCGGGCGTCCTGGTGCCGATGCTTACGCTTGGCCTGCCGACGTCGGCGACCGCCGCGATCATGCTTTCGGCGTTCCAGAGCTACGGCATCAATCCGGGACCGCTATTGCTGCAGTCGCAGCCGCATCTGGTGTGGGGCCTGATTGCGTCCTTGTTCATCGGCAACGTCATGCTGCTCGTGCTCAACCTGCCGCTGATCGCGATCTGGGTGAAGCTCCTGCACATCCCGGCGCCGCTCCTTTATGCCGGCATTCTCGTGTTCGCCACCATCGGCACCTATGGGATCACCCAGTCTCCGGTCGATCTCATCCTGCTCTATCTCATCGGCGGCATCGGTTATCTCATGCGCCGCTACGACTTTCCGGCCGCGCCTGTCATCATCGGGATGATTCTCGGGCCGCTCGCGGAGCAGAACTTCCGCCAGGCCATGACGATCTCGGCGGGCGATTGGACGGTGTTCTTCACGCGCCCGCTGTCGGCGACGATCCTGGCGTTGGCTGCGCTCGCCTTGTTCGGGCCCAAGCTCTATCACCTCGCCATGCGGCCCAAGCCCGATCACGTGCCCGGCGACGCGTGAGTGCACGAACTGGTTGTTTCGAACCTCGCCGCGATTTTGCCTCATCGGGACGCTGCAACGGGGAATCACATTTCCTCGACGACCTCGCAATGCCGCACGCGAGCGCCGAATTCGATGAACGCGGCCGCCGCGCTCCTGGCGTGCGACCAGCTTAATTGCGACCCGACGCCAGCAATTTGGGACCGCCCTTCCTCTCCATGGTCTCGGGCATCAGCAGAAAGGTCAGCACCAGTCCTGCGGCCCCGATGCATCCAAGGCCCAGGAACGCGACGCTACTGCCGAGCCGATCGCTCATCCATCCGGCCAGCGTCGTGCTCATCGAGGCTCCGATTCCAATTCCGCTGCCCACGATGCCCTGCGCCAGATTGAAGCGGCCGGTACCACGCGTCATATCGGCAATCGTGAGTGGAACCAGCACGCCGAACACCGCGGC
>VAZL01000979.1:0-1477 GCA_005883445.1 Alphaproteobacteria bacterium
CACGGCGGATGAACTCGGAAAGCTCCTGCGGCGACATTGAACGCGTCGAGACGCTGAGCGCGTCAAACCGCTGCATGACCTCCGGCAGGGTCAACACCACGCGCAAGTCGTCGCTAACTTTTCTCACGATCGCGGCCGGCGTGCCTGGAGGCGCAACCAGGGCAAACCATCCCGATGCCGCAAATCCGGGTAGTGTTTCCGCCACCGTCGGAACGTCGGGACGCGACGCCAAGCGTGTTGGTGACGAGACGGCAAGCAGCTTAAGTTGCCCTGCCGCCGCCATGGGGCCGGCGAGTCCCTCAACACCGACCGGGACTCGCCCACTGATCAGGTCATTCATGGCGTGCGCACCGCTGGGGTAAAGGACGGTCGCCAGATCGGCGCCGGAGCGGCTGCGCCGTCAGATTGTTCACGGGGAACGTCGGCGATGCCGCGATCACCATCGGCACTTCACCGACAAAGCCAATCGAAACGAAGTCGTTCACATTGAACGGGAGATTAGGCTGAGTCTCTGGGAGGACTGCGAAGGTCGACGCTACTGCCATGAGAAAGGTAGAGCCATCAGAGGCGGCCGTGGCGGCGGCACGCGCCGCGATCGCGCCACCGGCACCGGGTTGATTGACCAGCACGGTCTGCTGGCCCCATATCCTGCCGAGTTGGTCGATGACGATCCGCATGGCAGGATCGGTGGCAGTGCCCGCGGCTAACGGCGTAATGAATTTCACCGGACCCGCCGGGTAGGTCTGGGCATTAGCCGATGATTGAGCAGAAGCAGACGATGCAAGAAGACAAAGCAATCCAGCTCGCAACCATGTCCTGTGCGCTGTCATGGCGCGCCCTCCCCTGACGGCTCGCTGCAAGTGACGGCAAAGAGATAGCCTAGTGCGTGATAGGCACACAATTCGTTCTCTCGATGAGCCTGTAAGGTTGTAGCATGAAAATTGGCGCCGTCCGTGGAAGGTCCGGTCTCGCCCCGATTGCTGCCGTTGATGCAGGACCGCGATCGGGCGAGACCCGCGATCGGGCGAGAGGTGCTAGACTCGGAAATCAGCCAGATTACTTACTCGATCACGTCGTCGGCTGGTGGCCCAAGCGTCGCGGTCGCGCTTGTCCCCTCCCAAAATTGAAGATACACGATCCGAGTTTCTATCACTTGGCGCTACCTGCCGTGATCCGACTTAGACCCTGATGGAACGCAGCCACCATGGGCGCGTACCCGTCGGGCGATCCGCCGTTGAGGAACGCGACCACCGGTATCTCTGGCCGCTGTGCTCGCGCCATGATCGGCCACGCGGCCGCCGTGCCGCCGAGCAGCGTGATGAACTCACGCCGTCTCACTCTATCACCTCGTCGGCGCGCTGCTGGAGATGTAGGGGCACGTCAAGGCCAAGCGCCTTGGCGGTCTTGAGGTTGATCACCAGCTCGAACTTGACCGGAGCCTGGACGGGAAGCTCGCTCGGCTTGGCGCCCTTGAGGA
>VAZL01000979.1:1569-1956 GCA_005883445.1 Alphaproteobacteria bacterium
GTGATCTCCACGCGATGAACGCTCGTGAAGGTATCCGTCATCACGACGAGGCCACCATTTGGCGCGCGTGCCTGTGCGGCAACGACGGATTCGAGCTCGGACGTGTCGCGAACAGGTGCCGCGATCACCTCCGCTACGAAGGAACGAGCGGCGTCTTTGAAGGGGTTCAGGTAATATTCGGCATAGGGCGCCGTTGCCGGGTTGAACAGGAAGGCGACCCGGTTGACGCGCGGAGCAATCTCCTTGAGCAACTCCAGCCACTTGCCGGCCATCGTTGGCTCAATATTGGTGAAACCGGTGACGTTGGCGCCCGGCCGCGGAAAGCTTGCGACGAAGCCGCTGCCGACCGGATCGGAAACGGTCGCGAAAACGACGGGGATGGTGCGC
>VAZL01000445.1 GCA_005883445.1 Alphaproteobacteria bacterium
TGTCTCGGCTGTTCTTCGTCGTACGTTGCGACAAACTCACGTGAATATTGGTTGCGCCAGCAAGCGCCCGCCCCGTTTCGCCAAGTGGTAATAGTCTTGCTCTCTTGCGACATAGGCCGAATTTGTTTGTCGGTTTTTGTTCGCCAGCTATAGGCTTGGCGGTGCGGACGCTGGCAAGAGCAACCTTCAAGAGCAACATCGCGTCGCGCAGGGCCGGTGGCCAGCGGTCGCCACGAAGCCGCGTTGCGCGCACACGACAACAAACAGTGCCGTGAGAAGCCGGGAGGACACCGTCATGCAGAAGACGGAGGTGGCGCGAGGCCCAAGGTCTCGCAGCGGGTCGGCAACTGACAACGTCGTAGACACGAGTTCCCCCCAATCGCAAGCGAGACGCAGGTTTCTGCGCCGGGGCGTGGTCTTGGCCGGTGCGACCGTCGCGTCGGCGACCGGGATCGCTGCCGCGAGGGCGCAACGGCTGGAAATCTCGCAGTCGAACCTCGAAATGGGTCGCATCATCGAGCCCACGGCGTACGGGATGCCATCGAAGTTCGAGGCACAGGTCAGTCGCAGACGCACTGATGTGTTTGTCAACAAGCAGAACTGGTCCGATTGGAGCATGACGCCACTCCAACACCAGCTCGGGATTGTCACCCCCAACGGCTTGTTCTTCGAACGTCATCACGCCGGCGTCCCCGACATCGATCCCGACAAGCACCAACTCGTCATCCACGGCATGGTGAAGCAGCCGCTCAAATTCTCAATGAGCGACCTGATGCGCTACCCGTCGGTGTCGAAAATCTTTTTTCTGGAATGCTCGGGTAACGGTCTCGCCGACTGGACAAAGGCCGCATCGACCACGGTGCAACAGTCGCACGGCCTGCTCTCTTGCGCGCAATGGACCGGCGTACCAGTGTCAGCGCTGCTCGACGAGGCGGGCAGCGATCCTGCCGCGAAGTGGGTGCTGTTCGAAGGCGCGGACGGCTCCGCTCACGCCCGCTCCATTCCGATCGAAAAGGTGATGGCGGACACGCTTCTGGTCTACGGCCAGAACGGGGAGCGGCTTCGACCCGAACAGGGCTACCCGCTGCGCGTGCTCATCCCCGGTTGGGAGGGCAACGTATCGGTCAAGTGGGTTCGGCGCATCAAGGTATCGGACCAGCCTTGGCACTTGCGCAGCGAGACCGCGCGCTACACCGATCCGATGCCCGAAGGCAAATGGCGGCAATTCAGCTTCGTCATGGAGTGCAAGTCCGTCATCACGAGACCCTCGGGAGGAATGAAGCTCACCGGGCCGGGCGTCTATCCGATCGAAGGTTTCGCCTGGTCGGGAAATGGCACTATCAAAGCAGTCGACGTCACGGTCGACGGCGGCAAGACCTGGCGCGAGGCGGCGCTGGAGGAACCGGTCCTCGATCGCTGCCTGACCCGCTTCCGTTACGTCTGGGATTGGGATGGCGGCCCAGCCAAGATCGCGAGCCGCGCCGTCGACAGTGGCGGGTACGTACAGCCCACCGTGGCCGAGATCGCGAAAGCCCGCGCGCTCGTCGGCTTCGTGCAGCATCACAACGGAATTTTCCCGTGGTCGGTGAGCCAGGCCGGGGAGGTGAAAAATGCGATCGCATAAGTTCGGCGCTGGCGCGCTCGCCCTGCTGCTGGCCTCGGCCGGCTCAGGGGTCGCGGACGGCCAATCCGGTAAGCCACGCTTCGGCAAGCCCATTTCGGAGGCTGAGATCGCAGCCTGGAACATCGACGTCCGTACCCCGGACGGGAAGAATCTCCCAAGCGGCAAAGGAAGCGTTGCCGAGGGCAAAGTTCTCTTCGCGGCGCAATGTGCGGCGTGCCACGGCGATGACGCCAAGGGCGGATCGATGTACGGCTCGATGGTCGGCGGCATCGGATCGTTCACCACCAATACCCGCGTGCTCACGCCAGGGAGCATGTATCCTTACGCGCCGATCCTGTTCGACTATGTCCGGCGGACCATGCCGATGACCGCTCCGCAGAGCCTGACCAATGATCAGGTCTACGCGCTGGCGGCCTACCTCCTGAACCTGAACGGCCTGGTCCCGGACACTGCCGTAATGGACGCCGAATCGTTGACGAAGGTGATGATGCCCAACCGCAACGGATTCATTCCAGATGATCGTCCGGACACCTCGGCCAGGCGGTGCATGACAAATTGCTAGATCGAACTGCGGCGCTGCGCCGCTCGGCTGAGCACAGCGCGATGCTCTACTCTGGCTCCGACATTGCATGAGGGCGAGACGATGAGCGCCTTGGCGTGGCGGTCGGTCGGCGCCGTCGACCCGCACCGGCTCGGCGAAGCGCGGCGTCAGGCGCACAACGCGGCTCAATGGCTGGTGCGATTGGCGCGCAGCTACATCGCGCCCCAGCCGCATGGGCAGCACACGCTGCTCCAATGGGACTCACAACGACAGGCTCTCGTGACGCAGGAATTTCTGCCGCAACTGACCGTCGAGCTGCGAATCCCCGAACTCGCCCTGCAGTTCAAGGAAGACGGCCGCGCCGTGCCGCACGTCATCAAGCTCGATGATCGCACGCCGGCCGAGGTCGAAGCGTGGGTATTAGTAGAGCTCCTGCACCGGGGCATCGATTACGATCGGTTCTCCAAATCGCTACCGTATAAGGTGCCCGATCTCATGATGGGGGACGCCCTCCGTTACGTCGCCGAGCCGTTGGCCGCCGAGCTAAATGAGCTTGCCACCTGGTTCGCCAACGCTGCGTCGGTTCTGGCCGCAATCGAGAAGGAACAGCTGCGTTCGGCCACGCGCTCCACCCCGAAGCTCTGGTGCTGGCCCGGGGTCTTTCACCTCGCCATCCTGTTGCCCATGCACGATGCATCGAGCGGACCGATACTGCGCGCCGGTTTCTCGGCCGGAGACGATCGCAATGACCAGCCCTATTTCTACGTCGCACTCCACGACGCAGCGGCCGGTGCAACGCCGTGGCCTGACGCCGTCGTTACAGCGGCGAGCCTTTTGCAAGAGGGACGACCTGGCGAGACCGCGCAGGATCGTGTTTGCGCGGCAATTGGCGCCATGCGGACGACCGCTGCGAAATAGCCCTCACCGCTGGGCCGTGAACGCGCAAACGCTGCCCGGTGCGAATTCCGCCATTACTTCGGTCTCGTGGAACGACGGCTCGCCCTGGCCGCACCGTTGGTTGCGACTTGGCTGTCTCGCGCGGCGCTCTTGACCGGGCCCGCCGTCGGGACACCGAGACGTCGCCTCAGTTCTCCGGTCTTGTTCAAGTTCTTGACAATCGCCACCAATGCGTTGGCCATCGGCATGATGGTCTCGCCCCCAGCCCAGAACAGCCCGACCTCCTGGCTCACTACCGGGTCGATCAGGTCCAACGCCTTGGTCCCCGGCCGCAAGCCGGGCATCCGCGTGAAGTAGGAGGGAATGATCGTGCACAGCTCGGTGAACTGAACTTGGAACATCAGATGGAGGATCGATTCGGATTCGACCTTCGGCGCCGGCTGGCAGCCGACTTGCGCAAACACCTGATTGACGAACCGGCGCTCATGCATCGAGGCCCTGAGCATGGCCAACGGCAGTTCAGCCGCCTCCTTCCATCTAATTGTCGTGCGGTTGTGGAAGGGTTCCGTATCGGGCACGAGTAGGCTCAACCTTTCAGTACAGATCGGCAGTGCATTGCGGCGTCCGAGGTCCGCGGTGTCCATGTAGGTGACGCCGACATCGAGCGAGAAATTGTTCAGGCCGAGCTTCATGGCGTCGTTGCCGATGAATTGCACATCAACCTGCACGCCCGGATGTCGCTGACGGACCAACTGCACGAGCACGGGCAGCACCGGCGACATCGAGGGCATCGAACCGACGCGAAGGTTGCCTCGCAGATTGTCCTGCATTGCGTCGATTTCATCGCGCATCGCCGAGCAATCGGAAATCACCTGCCGTGCCCATCGCGCCACGTGCTCGCCTTCCGGCGTCAATCCGTGAAAGCGCTGGCCCCGTCCGCGCAGAAAAATCGGGACGCCAAGCTCCAGCTCAAGTTGCTTGATTCCGCTGGAAAGACTTGGCTGGCTCACGTGGCACGACCGCGCCGCGCGCCCGAAATGTTCCTCCTGGGCAACTGCCACCAAATATTGGAACTGGCGCAGGAACATCGTTTTCCAATGCCTTGATCGGCTCCGTTCTCATGCCGACTCGAAGGGAGCCAATTTGGAGGTATAATAACTCCAACGTTTGAAAATGCAAAAACGATAGACAGGATCAATGTTGCAACCCCTGGGGCACCGGGGATGAATGATGCAGCCTGAGCGCTGATTTTCCACAGTTCTGGCCGCGCGCTGTGGCATTCCGATTTATGTGGCGATTGCCGCGGTGATGATGAGCTGTGTGTTCACTGGGCTCATCGGCACACTGGTCTATGCGCGGCGTTGCGCGGCGCGGTCACGATGGTCCTAGTCGTCATTGGCGCCTCGATTGCCATCGAGGTGGCGGCGCGTCTGTTCGCGTGAGTGTGCGCCTTATTCGACTATGCGTTCATTGGCCGCGCACGGCTCGATGGGCCTGGCGCCCTCGACGCCATCGGGGAGCTGACAAGAAGGCCACTGGCCGGCTCGCTGCCCGGACGAATCCGCTACGCGCTGCGAGAGGATTCGAGCGGCCACGTGCTCTCGGATCTGACCGTTTGGAGGCACGGCGAGACCTCTTACGAAGTGATGAGCGGCCGGTCCGAGGACATCTCCGATCTCGTTCTCACCGCTCGACCTGATTGCGATGTGGAAGACTTGAGCGCTCGCACGTCGATCTTCGCGCTGCAGGGACCGGGCTCGCTCCAAGCCCTTGCGGGCCTAGCGGACGTGGGCGCGCTTTCGAAGCTCGGCTATTTCACCTTTGCGCCGATCAGAATTTGCGATGTGGACTGCGTCGTCGGGAGGCTCGGCTTCACCGGCGAGCCCGGGTTCGAAATTCTCATGCCGCGCCCTGCCGCAACGGAACTCTGGGAACTGCTGGCGCGACGGGCGCGGCCCGCCGGCTTTGCCGCCGCCGACATACTGCGGATCGAGGCGGGTTTCGTGCTGTTTGCGAATGAGTTTCGCCTTCCGGTGACGGCGCGGGAGGCCTGCCTCGAGCGCTTCGCCGGTTTGCGCAGTGCGCCGGAGGAGGCGGAGATCGCCCTCGTCTGCTTTCGGGCGACCACCCGCGAAAAGCCTGTTCTGTGGCAACCGACGGCACGCCTCGTTCGCCCAACCGGGTCGGGAATGATCACCGTCACCTCAGCCTGTCACAGCCTAGAGGCGGGCGGCACGCTGGGGCTGGGCTATATATTACGATCCGGCCTGCTTGCGGGCGCGCCGCTGCATGATCCGGTCGGGGCGTTTGCCAATATCCGGCTTGCCCCGTTGCCCTTCTTCGACCCGCAAAAGCGTCGTCCAAGAATGCCGTGGACTTCATGGCCTAGGGCCAGAGATGCCGGTTCATAGACCTTGGCAAACGCTTGATAGGCACTGCGTATTTGACTTGATGCGACGCGAAGTCGCCCACTTGATGCTTGTGGGCCAAACCATCGGCACGCTCGGTCGCCGAAGCTGGTCACGCGTCCCTAACCATTCCGTTGATCCATCATTTCAACCAAGGCAGGACCGTCATGGCTGAAGCCGCACCACGCAAGGAAGCTGCCCCTCGCCGAAAGGTGACGATTAATGCGCTGACGGCCAAGATGCGCAGAGGCGAGCAGATCACACAGCTTGCCGCCTACGACTACCGCACGGCGGTCGTTTCGGATCGTCTAGGGATGGACATCCTGTGCGTCTCCGACACCGGCGGCATGATCCTATTCGGGCATCAGAGCACGGTCACCGTCAGCTTCGACGAGGTGATGATGATGGCGAAGGCCATCGACCGCGGCTCGAAATACGGGCTGCGCATGGTCGACATGCCGTATTGGAGCTTCCACGTGTCCAAGGAGCAGGCCGTCGCCAACGCCGGCCGATTCGTGCACGAGGCCAACGCCGAAGTAATGAAGTGCGAAGGTAACCGGCATCACGCCAAGAATATCGAAGCGATCGTGCAGGCGGGCATTCCGGTCCAGGGCCACATCGGCATCACACCGATGCGGATGCCGCAGCTCGGCGGCTTCGTCGCCCAGGGCAAGACGGCACAGCGGGCGAAGGAGCTGGTGGACGACGCGAAGGCCTTCGTGGACGCCGGCTGCTTCTCGATTCTCTGCGAGGTCACGACCTCAGAAGTTGCCGAGTATCTGGCGCAAATACTGCCGGTACCGGTGATCAGTCTCGGCGCCGGCAATTGCGCGCACGGCGTGCACATTATTTCGTCCGACCTGTTTCACCTTTGGGAAGAGCACGTGCCGCGCCATTCGCGCATCTACACCGATCTCATCCCCATCATGGAGGACGTCGTCAGTCGCTACATGGCCGACGTCCGCAGCCGCAACTATCCCGGCCCGAAAGAGACTGTCTTCATGGAGTCCGAAGAGCTCATGAAGTTCGCCAAGGACATGAAGTGGGAGAAGAAGCTCGACGAGATCGGCGCTCAGAAGAAATCGGCGTGAGGCGGGCCGAAATAGAAGGAGGAGCCATGAGCCTCCTCGACCTGACGCGGATGGTTCGGCCCGCCCATCTCTTCGCGGCGGCGATCACGTTGACGGCCGCTTGGCCGGCGGCGGGGCAGACCAGCATCAAGTTCTCGCTCGACGGGCGGCTCGAGGGGCTGGCTGCGACTTT
>VAZL01000446.1 GCA_005883445.1 Alphaproteobacteria bacterium
ATACGACAAGTTTGGTCGTTACTCGCGCAGCACAATGCGTCAGTGATCGAGTATAGGGCGAAACGTGCGGGCAACCGCGCGTCTGCGGGCTTAGGCAATCCGCACTGATGAGCCACCCACGGCTGAGCCCTACCACGCCGCCAGCACCTATCACCGCAACCGAACGCTGCCGCAGAGGGTAGCGCGTTAGCGCGGCGTCAGCTGCAAATAGGCGCTTGGGCGAGTTCTGCCGGCAAAATGGGCATTTCCAGCGCACGTTGAATTAAATCGTATTTAACGCCGGCACGTGGGCAATATACCACGCGTTGAGCGCCTCCAGCGTGGGATGGCTGAGCGAGCGCTGCAAATACCCCCACACCCGCGGCAGGTGGCGCAGATATTGCGGCTTGCCGTCGCGCAGGTCGAGGCGCGCGAAAATGCCGAGGATCTTGCTGGCGCGCTGGGCGGCGAGCGTGACGTAGGTCTTGATGAACGCCGCGCCGTTGAAGTCCTCCTCGCCGCGGCTGCGTCCGCGCACGTAGCGGCCGAGCAGCGCAAGCTCTGTTTCTTCGGCAACGTCCACGCGCGCATCCTGCAACAGCGAGGCGAGATCGTAGGCGGGCGGGCCCATCACCGCGTCCTGGAAATCGAGCAGGCCGAGCCGGGCGAGTTCGCTGCGCTGCGGCAACCAGAGCAGATTGGGCGAATGGAAGTCGCGCAGCACCCAGGTCGGCGGCGCATCGATGATCGGGGCCAACAGCTCGCGCCAAAGCGCGCGGAACGAGCCGCGTTCGGTATCGGGGATCGCGGCGTTAAGGCGCGGCAGGAACCAGTCGAGCAGCAGCTCGGCTTCAATCAGGAACGCGTTCACGTCATAGGGAGGAATGCGATAATCGAGCTGCGGTGCGACCGGCAGCGTGTCGGGCAACTGTTGCGCATGAAGCGCAAGGAGCACGTCGACCGCGGTCTCGTAGCGCTCGACGATCGGCGCCGGCGGATCGCCGCTCACCACGCGCGCGTCGCCGAGGTCTTCGAGGATCAAGAAACCGTGCTCGAGGTCGGCGTGATGGATGGCGGGCGCCGACAAGCCCAATCGCTGCAATCCATTCGCCATCGCCACGAACGGCACGACAGTCTCGGCGAGATGCGCGATGGCGCTATAGGGCTTGTCGCCCCGCACCGGCGGGCCGTCGGGCCGGCGCGGCGAATTCATCAGCAGCACGCGTTGATCGCCGAGCGCGAGCCGCTCGTACGAGCGCGTCGAGGCGTCGCCGCGCAACGGCGCCCGCAGCGCTTCGCTGTAGCCGCTCTCGGCGATGAATTGGCGCACCGCCGCCATGCGGTCGACGCGCGGCGCCAGCGCGCCAAAGCCGGTGATGCGGGCGTGGCGGAATTCGAGCTTGAGCTTGGGCGCCAGCGTGAGCGAAACGTCGAGCCGATCGGGCGGCAAAAGGCCGTCCGCGCGGTCGGGCCACTCGAGCAGCACCACCGCGCCTTCCGGCAAGTCGTCGAAGCCGAGCTCGGCGAGCTCGGCCGGCCCCGATAGCCGGTAGAGGTCGGCGTGGACCAACGGAAACTGCGGCAGCTCGTAGATCTGCATCAGCGTGAAGGTCGGGCTCGGCACTTCGATTGCCGCGTCGCCGGCGAGATAGCGGATGAGCGTGCGCACGAGCGTGGTCTTTCCGGCGCCGAGATCGCCCGAGAGCGTGACGAAGTCGCCGGGCTCGAGCGAATTGGCGATGTCGATCGCGAGCCGGCGGGTGGCGTGCTCGTCGGGCAACGCCACCGAGAAGCTCGATGTGGCGGAGGCGGTCAGCGCCATGGCATGCCTCGACGCCCGTTCGCGCGGGCATGGCCAGCAGGCGTCACGCCGCCGTTCGCTCGGCGGTGTGATCGAGCGGGAAGACGCAAGTGACCGTGGTGCCGCGGCCGACGGCGGATTCGAGCGTCACCGAGCCGCCGTGCAGCTCCACGAACGAGCGCACCAGGGAGAGGCCGAGGCCCGTGCCGCGGTGGCGCGAGCCGAGCGAGTGAGTCTCGAACCAATCGAACACCTTGCCCTGCACATCGGCCGGGATGCCCGGTCCGCGATCCGTCACCGAGAATACGACGGCATCCCTGCGCCGCTGGGCGGCAAACGTAACGACCTCGCCGCCGGGCGAAAAGCCCACGGCATTGGCCAGGAGATTGAACAGCAACTGGCGCACGCGCCGCTCGTCGGCGATGAAGGTCCCGATCTCCGGCGCGGCGCGGATTTCGAGCCTGATGCCGTTCTTGACCAGGCGGTCCTGCACCCCTTCGGCGGCGGCTTCCATGGTCTTGCGGATATCCACCGCGCCGAGGTTGAGCGTCATGGCGCCGGCGTCGATGCTGGCGAGGTCGAGGATGTTGTTGATTATGGCAAGCAGCGCGTTGGTCGATCCGGTGATGTAGCTCAAATACTCGCGCTGCTTGTCGGTGAGCGGACCGGTGACCGGCTCGCCGAGGAAATGCGCGAAGCCGATGATGTTGGTGAGCGGGGAGCGCAGCTCGTAGGACACGTGGTGCACGAAATCGGTCTTGAGCTTGTCCGCCGCCTTCAATGCTTCGTTGCGCTCGAGCAGCGCGCGTTCGACGTTGACGGTGTCGGTGACGTCCTGGAAGGCGACCAGCGTGGCGCCGTCGGGAAGCGGCATGGTGGAGCAATCGACCACGCTGCCGTGCCGGCGTTCGAGCCGGCCGATCGCCGGCTCGCGATTGTCGATGGCCGTGATCGTCGCCCGCAACCTCTGCCAGATCGGGTCGTCGCCGTGAAGCGGCTGCGTCCAATCGCTGATGGATTCGATGTGAGGGCGCGCGGACAGCATGTCGGGCGAGAGTCGCCACATGCGCGTGAAGGCAGGATTGTAGAGGCGCAGCCGCCCGTCGCTGCCGAACACCGCCACCGCCTCGGCGAGGTTGTCCAGCGTCTCGCCCTGAACGCGGATCAAGGCGTCGTAGCGGCGCTCGAGATCGAGCCGCTCGGTGACGTCGTCGAACAGGTAGATCACGCCGCCTTCGGGATTGGGCGTGGTGACGACGCGCATGGTGCGGCCGTGCGGCAGATGCCACATGTGCTCCTTGGCCTCGACCGCGCGGTAGGCGTCGTAGAGCGCGCTCTTCCACTGGCGGAAGTCCTGCTCGTCCGGAAGCTTGCGCGCGGCGCGCAGCCGATCGAGCACGGCCGAATCGGTCGGCCCCTGCTCGAGGAAGGCGGCGTCGAGGTCCCAGAGCGAACGATAGGCGGCGTTGTAGAAACAAAGCCGCCGGTCGGACCCGAAGATCGCCACCCCGGTGGCGAGCTGGTCGAGGGTGCGCCGGTGCGCATCCATCATGCGCTTGAGCTCCGCGCGCATCAGCTCGGCCTCGGTGGCGTCGACGCCGATGCCGGCGCTGCCGCGCGCGGCCGGCACGGTCATCACGTCGAAGCTGCGGCGCTCTCCCGCGACCACGGCCGCGAGCCGTCCCGAATAGGACGTGGCCGTTTCATGCGCGCGCAAAAGCTCGCTGCGCCCGCCGTGCTCGAACAGCTCGGTGCCGCGCTCGACCGCCTCGGCTGCGTCCTTGGCCTCGACCGCGCGGGCATAGGCATGGTTGACGAAGGCGAGCTTGCCGGCCTCGTCGCGCGCCCAAATCGGTGAGGGCACGGCCGCGATCAAGGCGCGCATGGCGGTGGCGTCCTCGACATGCTTCTGATGACGCCGGGCGAGCTCGGCCAGCTCGTATTTGATGCCGCTGACCTCGCGCAGCCGCAGGATCGCCCGTGCGCCGATCACCAGGCCCTTGGCTTCGAGGACGCGGCCGGCGAGCGTGGTCACCGTCATGGCGAAGCCCACGCCGCGCGCGCGCAACGCATCGATGGCATGTTGCATGTCGCGGGCGGCGTCCGCCTCGAGCCAGCTGCCGAAGGCGAGCACGCTGGCATCCGCCGGGCTCACCAGCGTGGGATCGCCGATGATTTCGGGCTCGTCGGCGGCCGCGTGCCATGCCACCAGGATTTGCGGCTCGGAAAGAAACAGCGCGTAGGCGCGGTCGACCGCGGCTTTGGAGGCGATGGCCTCGTCGCGCGCCGCCGCCTCGACCTCGGCCAAGCGCCGGCGCGTGCGCACGAACAGGATCGCGGTGACGACGGCGAAGCAAAGCACGCCGAGCGTGAGCGCGAGCGCGGCGATCTCGTCGCGATCGAGCAACGGCAGCGCCGAGATGTAGGCGTCAAACGTCGGGAATTCGTAGCGCGCGCTCGCCGTCTCGGCGCAGGCGCGGCCGCACGGCAGCAGCGCCGACAGAACGACCGCGCCGGTGGCGCGCAATCCGCCCTCGCGCGTCCTTGCGCGCGCGCGGGCACGCGCGTGGTGCTGCGGATGAGCCCCAACGCTCTCCACGGCGATCCGGATCGCCTCCGGCATTCCCGCTTGCCCCATTGCCGCATTTGCCGGCGTCGAGCGACTGCCGGCTCGCGGATCGCGCGGCGGAGTGCCTCGTTCCGCCGAACGGCCCGCGAATCAAAGCACTTTACCTCCAAGGAGAATTGCGCCGGAAGTAGGCCAGATCGTGAACATGCCGGCGGTAGAGGACGCCCAAGAGGAGCGCATCTCTTATGGTCGTTGGGCCTTGAGCTTACGCCCGCCCTGCGAGTTTGAGCCCTTTATCCAAGGCGGCGTAACTGCGCACCGGCGCGGCCGTAAGCGCGTTTACGCGCGTCTTCAACGCGCTATGCCCGGCAATGACGAGAGCTGTTGCCGGCTTTTCTATTGAGATCGCCAGCGGCAAATCACCCGCCGGGAGCAGCGGCCGAGAACGGCGTCTTTCGTCCGTCGCCCTGCGAACTTACGCCCGTCCGGCGAGTTTGAGCCCCTTGTCCAGGGCGGCGTAGCTGCGCACCGGGGCGGCCATCAGAAAACGGTAGCCCTCGCCCAGGATGCGCTCGACGTTGCTGGCATCGACGTGGGGGTGGCCGACCACCACGTTGTGCTGCTTGCAGGTGTCGACCACCCGCGCCATCCATTTGAGCACCTCGGGATGCTCGTATTGCCGCGGATGGCCGAGCTCCTGGGAGAGATCGCCCTCGCCGATGAGGATCGCGCCGATGCCCGGCACCTTCTTGAGGATATCGGGCAGCGCCTCGATGCCGCGCGTGTCCTCCATCATCAGGATCACGAACACTTCGCCCTTGGGATTGAGCGGCCACACGTCGGCGCGGGCGTAATAGTCCTGCTGGCTGAGCCCCCAGTAGCGCACGGCGGCGGTCGGCCCGTCGCCGCGGATGCCGGCGGGCTCGTACAGCGGTGCGCTCTTGAGGCGCGGATAGCGGCAGGCGGCGACCGCGTTATGGGCCTCCTCCACCGATGAGATGTGCGGCCACACGATGCCGTAGGCGCCTAGATCGAGCGCCTGTTTGGCGTGGAATTGCGCTTTCTCGGCGCCGTTCGGGGGGATGCGCACCATCGGCGTCACGGAGGGCGCGAGCGAGCCGGATTTGGCGATCTGGCCGCGGTTGAGCATGTATTGCAGGCTATCGCGCAGCGCGCGGATGTCCCACGGATTGTGCTCCATCTCGTAGACGATGCCGTCGTACTTGGCCGCCGACATCGCGATCGCGGTCTCCGGATCGGCTTGGCAAAACGACGTGAATGTCGGCTTGCCGGCCTCTAGCGCCCGGATCACGCCGTTCAAACGCGGAATGTCGGCCATGCTTTTCCCCTGCGCTCGTGTTGTTGCTCGTATCCTAACAGACCCCAATCCCGGTTTGACAACGATGAAGGCCGGTTCGTATCATTCGGCCGTTGCGGGCCGGGCCTTTCGGTCCTGCGTTCACGGGCATGCGCCCACACTTACCTAAAAGCGACGGTGTCATGATCATCGATTGCCACGGCCACTACACGACCGAGCCGAAAGACCTGCTGCGATGGCGCAAGGAGCAGGTGGAGCACGTCAAGGAGCCGGCCAAGCAGCCCTCCAAGGCGTCGCTGAAGGTGTCCGACGACGAGATCCGCGAGAGCCTCGAGGGCGCGCAGCTCAAGCTTCAGCGCGAGCGCGGCACCGACGTCACCATCTTCTCCCCGCGCGCCATGGGCATGAGCCACCATATCGGCGATTACAACGTGAGTCTGGCCTGGTCGCAGCTGTGCAACGAGATGATCCATCGCGTCTGCACGCTCTATCCCGACAATTTCATCGGCGTGTGCCAATTGCCGCAGTCGCCGGGCGTGTCGCCGGACAGCTGCATCGGCGAACTCGAGCGCTGCGTGAAGGAATTCGGTTTCGTCGGCTGCAACCTCAATCCCGATCCGTCAGGCGGTTACTGGACCGCGCCACCGCTGACCGACCGGTGGTGGTACAAGTTTTACGAGAAGATGGTGGAGCTCGACGTGCCTGCGATGGTGCACGTCAGCGCCTCGTGCAATCCGTGCTTCCACGGCACCGGCGCGCATTACATCAACGCCGATACCACCGCGTTCATGCAGCTCATTTGAAGCTGATCATCCCCCACGGGGGCGGCGCGGTGCCGTTCCACTGGGGCCGCTATCGCGGCTTGGCGCTCAACAACAAGCGGCCGCCGCTCGACGAGATGATGAAGGACAACGTGTGGTTCGACACCTGCGTCTATCATCAGCCCGGCATCGACCTCATGACCAAGGTGGTGCCGATCGACAATATTCTGTTCGCCTCCGAGATGGTCGGCGCGGTGCGCGGCAAGGATCCGCAGACCGGACAGGATTTCGACGACACCAAGCGCTACGTCGACCACGCGCCGGGGCTCTCGGCCGAGGACAAGAAGAAGATCTTCGAGGGCAACGCGTTGCGCGCCTATCCGCGCCTCAAGA
>VAZL01000447.1 GCA_005883445.1 Alphaproteobacteria bacterium
CGCGCGCCGCCATTTTGCCGAGCAGCTTGCATGGGTCTACCAGCTTTTCCCGCAGCTGCGCGAGCGGCGAGGCCAGCCCGCCGGCACGCTCTCGGGCGGCGAGCAGCAGATGTGCGCGATCGGTCGCGCGCTGATGTCGCGGCCCAGACTGCTGTTGATGGATGAGCCGTCCGCGGGTCTCGCTCCGCTGGTCGTGCAGCAGGTGTTCGATTTGATCCGCCGCATTCGCGCGGAAGGGCTCACGGTCCTCATCGTCGAGCAGAACGTCCAGCAGGTGCTCGAGGTCGTGGACCGCGCCTATCTGCTCGAGGTCGGCAACATCCGCCTGTCGGGCACCTCGACCGAGCTGAAAAACAACGAATTCATCCGCAAGGCCTATATGGGGTTGTAGCGGGCATGGACATGTTCCTGCTCGAAGCGGCGATCAACGGCCTGCTGCTTGCGGGCGTCCTGGCGTTGCTCACCCTCGGCCTGAACCTGATCTTCGGCGTGATCGACGTGGTGTGGATCGCTTACGCCGATCTCGTCATGTGCGGCATGTACGCAGTCTACTGGCTCTTTGCCGTATTCGGCTGGCCGCTCCCCCTCGCATTTGCGGCGTCGGTTGTCGGCGTGGCCGCGCTGGGGGTGATCGTTCACCTGTTGATCATCGCGCCGATCCTGAGCTCGGCGCCGATCAACCAGCTTCTCGCCACCGGCGGTCTGCTGTACTTTCTGCAAAGCTTCGCTACGCTCCTTTTCACTACCGACTTCCGCAATATCGGGGTGCGACTGCCGATCATCGAGATCGGCGGCATCTATATCAGCTACTCGCGCCTGCTGGCCTTCGCCGTGGCGCTGGTGGGAGCGACCGCGCTCTACCTCTTCCTCAAGCGCACCTATATCGGCACCGCCATTCGCGCCATCGCTCAGGACCGCGAGATCATCGGACTCATGGGCGTCGATCAGCGGCGCATCTATCTCGTCACCTCGGCGATCGGCGGCGCGCTTGCCGGCCTTGGCGCCTGTCTGCTGGCGCTGCAATACGACGTGCATCCTTTCATCGGCAACACATTCGGTCCGCTGATCTTCATGATTTGCGTGCTGGGCGGGCTCGGCAACATGATCGGCGGCTTCATCGCCGCGTTCATCATCAGCCAGATCATCGCGATCGGCGGCTACTATTTCTCGACCGAGCTTTCCTACGTGCTCGCGTTCATGCTGTTCATCGTGCTCATGTTCGTCCGCCCGCAAGGGATCGTGCGCCGATGAAGGCGGCTCGCATGGGGTCGATCGCCGGCTTGGGCGTGCTGATCGCGCTGCCTTTGGTCACGCCCGCTTATTTTCTCCACCTGCTGATCCAAATCCTGCTGTGGGGGTTCATCTATACCGCCTGGTCGACGATGGGGCGGTTCGGGTTGGTCTCGCTCGGCCATGGCGCCTTCATGGGCGTCGGCGCCTACGTGCCGGCGCTGCTGTGGAACTATTTCGATGTGACGCCGTGGCTCGGCATCCCGCTCGGCATCGTTCTGTCGGCGCTGCTGGGCGTGATCATTGGCTATCCGTGTTTCCGTCTCAAAGTCGTGGGCCATTACTTCGCGCTCGTCACTCTCGCGTTGGGCCAGGTGGTGCTGCTGTCGATCGTGGCGGCGCGCGACATCACCGGCGGCTCGCTCGGCATGACGCCACGGAGCATCGGCCGCTCCTGGTACGCGCTGCAATTTCCCGACAAGGCCTATTTCTACGTGATCGCACTGGTGGTGTGGCTGGGCGGGCTGTTGGTCTGGCGCTGGATCGACCGCGGCATCGGTCGCGAGGCGCTCGAGGCGATCTCCGACGATGAGGAGGCCGCCGCCGCCGTGGGCATCGACGTCACGCGCGAGAAGCTGCGCGTCACCGTGATCAGCGCCGCCTTGACCGCGCTCGGCGGCGCGCTGTTCGGCCAGTACCTGATGTACCTCAATCCCGAGAGCGTGTCCGGCATCGGGGTGTCGCTGCAGATCGTGTTTGCGGCGATCGCCGGCGGCATGTACGCGATGCTCGGGCCGACGGTCGGAGCGCTGCTCACGATCGCGCTGACCGAAGGCCTGCGGGTGTGGTTCGGCGCCAATTTCGTCGGCGCTGCAAATGCCATCTACGGCATTCTCTTGATTCTTTTCGTCGTCTTCATGCCGCGCGGGATTCTCGGCTGGCTCGAGATGGCGCGCCGACCGCGCGCAGCCACGGCGCCGGCCGAGTAACACCAATGGTCGTTGAGACTGGCCGATCCGGCGTCATTGCCGGGCTTGACACCGCAAGTCGGGTTTACCCGATTTGCGGCGCATCATACTGCGCAACCCGGGCAAGCCCGAGTTGCGGTGCAATCCATCGATCTTTGTAAAGACTTTTTGCAAAGGGGATGGATGCGCGGGTCATAAGCGCGTTCACGCGCGTCTTCCCACGCGCTGTGCCCGCGCATGACAAGTCGAAGCTAGGGCGTGTACTCATAAACGAGCAATGCCCCAATTCCCTTATGCTTCGGAGGCGCCGTCAAAGAGCGGTGCGCTCGCTGCGCGTGAGGACGCCCGGTACGGCGCGCGGAGCTTTCGTCCGATCGTCGAAGAACGGCGTCGGCCGGCCGAGCCCGCGCACCCACCAGCCGAGCATCCTGGACGCGCGACAAGCGAAAACCCCGAGCGACGGCGGACCCGGCGCGTTCGGCGGGAGCGGCCCGACGGCGGAGCTTTCGTAGATGCGGCAGAGCGGCGGACCCAGCACCTCGTCTCGGGAACGACCGTCGGCCTCATGATCCATGAAGGAATGAACCACGCCGATGACCGGGAAGTGCGGGCGGGCGGCGGTGTTGGCAATCGGGGTCCGGCAACAATTCGTGTACCAGCGCAAAACCTTGTTGGAAAGGCGCAGGCACCGCAGGGCGTCCGTGCCCGCTGTCAGCCTCACGCGCCCTGGCGGCATCTGGAAGATGTCCGTTCCACCGGCCGGGTCGAGCACGTCCGCCCGCTCGAGGAAACGCGCGAACGCTTGGCAGTCCTTGCAGTAGCAGACGAAGCGGAAGCCGGTGGACGGGGAAACATCACTCGCTACGCCGCGCATACGGCCGCACCGGCACCGAAGCGGGAGGTCCATGGCATCGTAGCTTGAGGGCAAAGCGGACATTGACCAGCCGTTGCTGACCGACCTCGATTTTTATGAGTACACGCCCTACAACGCGATCCGACGTCCGTCTTCGGCCGACCAATAGCCGGCGTAGTTGATCTTCGTGGTTTCGTAGGCCAAATCGAGACCGGCGCGAGGCTGCCGCCCAACCGCCACGCATTCCATGAAATCTTGTATCTCCTGCAGGTAGCCTCGCGTCCACTCCTCTTCGAGGCAGATGAACTGCCAGCCCGTCTTACGATCGACCTTCTCCGTGATGTAGACGCCGGCCAGTTTCTCCTCGTCGGTCAGATAGCTCGTCATGTGGTTGTTGGGCGTGATGTTCGCGAACAGCGTTCCCCCGCTGGTATAAGTTTCGATGACATTGCGGACTCCGCCCATGATCATGTCGCCGGAGAAGACCGTGCTCTTGGTGCCGTCCGAGAACGTCAGGGTCAGCATTCCCCAATCTTCGACGTCGACCGGATTGGCGTTGATGAAGCGGCGCTCTGGCGGCGCCAGGCAAGCTGCGACGTTGCCGACGTCGGCGGTCACCCCCGATACCGCGATCCGCTCGCCGCGTGAACGCGCCTCCACCTGTTTCAGATAGAGCACCGTCGACAGCGGGTGACACCCCATGCGGATGAGCGAGCCGCCGCCGGTCGTCGACCACTGGGCGGCATGAGCGGCGTGCGATCCGCTGTGGCTCTCCTCCGCCTTCATGAACAAGATCTTGTCCTTGGTGGCCTTCAATATCTCGACGGTTTTCGCCACCGCCGGCGCGTAGACCCAATCTTCCGCGTACATGAAAAGCCGGCCGCTGGACTTGATGGCGGCGCAGGTCTTGTCCATCTCCTCCATCACGCGCTCGTACATGAGCGATTTCGGCACGTGCTTGCCGATCGGAGTCTTGTCGTCGCCGCGCCCGAAGTATCCGGTGAACGGCTTCTCGCAGATGACGTGTTTTCCTGCTTCCATGGCCTCCACGATCATCGCCGCATGCAACGCGGGGGGCGTGCAGATATCGACGACGTCGATCTCCCTGTCGGCCAGCA
>VAZL01000980.1:0-1923 GCA_005883445.1 Alphaproteobacteria bacterium
CGGCACCAGCCTGCACGTGTGCGGGCGTGAGGAGGCGGCACTCGAGGCGGCGATTGCGCCCTATCGCACGCGGCCGGACCTCGTCTGGACGCGATCGGAACCCTCTCTCGAGGACGTTTTCATCGACCTCATGGGCCGGGCCAAGGACAATTTCCAATGAGCACGTTAGTCCAAACCACCGCTCCGCGCGCACGCTCCTCTGGCGGCTTCTGGCGCCGAACTTGGGCGATGCTGATCAAAGAGTTCATCCAGCTCAAGCGCGACCGCGTCTCCTTTGCGATGATCGTCATGATCCCGCTCATTCAGCTTTTACTGTTCGGCTATGCCATCAACACCAATCCCCGGCATCTGCCGACCGCGGTACTGTTGCAGGAACAGAGCGATGTCGGCCGTTCGATCCTCAAAGCCATTCAGAACACCGCGTATTTCGACGTCACCCACGTCGTCCACAGCGAGACCGAGTTCGATCGTCTGCTCGCCTCGGGCACGGTGCTGTTTGCGATCGAAATTCCCGCCAATTTCGAGCGCGCGCTGCGCCGCGGCGATCGCCCCGCGCTGTTGGTTGCGGCCGATGCGACTGATCCCGTGGCCGCCGGCTCGGCCATGGCCGCGCTCGGCACTTTGGTGCAGACCGCGCTCCGGCACGACCGTGCCATCCCCGACGGCGCCGCACCGCCGTTCGAGATCCGCACCCACGCCCGCTATAACCCGGCGGCCACCACGTCGTTGAATATCGTGCCGGGCCTGGTCGGCACCATTCTCACCATGACGATGCTGATCTTCACCGCACTCTCGGTCACGCGGGAGATCGAGCGCGGCACCATGGAAAGCCTGCTGGCCATGCCGATCACGCCGGTCGAGATCATGCTCGGCAAGATCGTCCCCTACATTATCGTCGGATTCGTGCAGGCGGCCCTCATCATCGGAATCGGCATCGGTCTGTTCGGCGTGCCGCTGTTGGGAAGTCTCCTCCTGCTCGCCTTGCTGAGCACGCTGTTCATCACGACCAATCTTTCGGTCGGCTACACCTTTTCGACCATCGCGCAGAACCAGCTGCAGGCGATGCAGATGTCGATGATGTTCTTCCTGCCCATCGGCGAATTCCTGCCGCTCACCCATTACCTTCGCATCGTGCGCGGGATCATGCTCAAGGGCGCAGGGCTTGTGGATCTGCATTACGATACGCTCGCGCTCGCCGGCCTCATGCTGATCGCGATGATCATCGCGATCTCACGCTTCCGGCGCACGCTGGACTAGACATGCTGGAGGCCGAGTGCGTCGCTCAGCTCGACGCGTGGATCTTTCATGATTTTCCCGCGTTCCTTGCTGCCATCGACGCGCCTCTTGCGGAAACTCCCAGGTCGGGCGCCTCGAATGGTGCGTCGTCGTATTTGTCGTGATGGCGCACCCACGACATCGGATGCGGCAGGTAAGCTTCGTTGCGACCCCTGGGCACTAGGTCGAGCAGTTGATAGGCGCCGTTCACCGCATCCAGGCCACGGCCGTAACACGAATACGTATGGAAGATGGCACCCACGTCGTCCTTGTAGAACACGCTGATTCCAGGAGCCTCGCTCAACGGAAATTTACGGTACTCGTAGTTGTAGAAGACCGTTCGCTTCATCTCCTCGGGCGTGAATGAGACGTAAAAGTCGTGACCAAAATCGCTCGTGCCTGACGACACCCACTTGAAACGCCAGCCCATTCGCTCTTTAAAGGTCTTCAGTTTCGAATAGGGCGCGCGCGACACCGCGATCATGGTGACGTCGCGATGTTTCAGATGCGCCGTGATGCCATCGAAGCTGTCTGCCCAGAACGAGCAGTTCTTGCAGCCCTCGTTCCAATCCGTCCCGTACATGAAGTGATAGATCAGCAACTGGCTGCGGCCTTGGAACAGCTGCGCGAGGGTCTCGCGGCCGTTCG
>VAZL01000980.1:2119-2523 GCA_005883445.1 Alphaproteobacteria bacterium
CTTCCGGGGACAAAGCGAGACACATGCGCCCGCCAGCGTTCATGGTGGGGATCGCCTACCGAAGCTTCAGTACACGTTCCAGTGTAGAGGCCGGTAGATGATTTCCCACGCCGCAATCGGCTCAGCCGATTTGCTCTGACACTGCGGCGCGCTGGCCCATGGTTTGATCGTCGGGATGGTCACCTCCACTGCAACGGCCATCAAGAAGACGAGTGCGAACCTCGTTCTGGCTGTCATGTCCGCCTCCTGATGCCCGCGCTCCTCATGGGCTCGCAGCGATTGGCGTCGCTGCCTGCCCACGACCGAGAGACGAACGGGGGTGGCGAAAGGATTCTCAGTAAAGATTTTTTATTCTGCCGAATCCTTGGGCCGATCCCAGACGTCATATATCGAAGTGACAACTC
>VAZL01000448.1 GCA_005883445.1 Alphaproteobacteria bacterium
GGCAGCTGATGCGTGCCTCAAGGCTTGGCTCCCACTCCAAGGCGGGTCATCCTGCAATACGTTTGCGACATTGCTTCGGCTTGCTTCAGGTGAGGGCGCGGTGGCGAAATTGTGCGCGGCAAGAGCGAGCGACGAACGGTCGCGGTCCGCTCAACGGCCGCCAATGCCCTTGAACCATGGGCGCAAAGCGGCAAAATGCCGACCAACACAAGAAACGCTCCGGCGGGCCCTTGCTCGTGCGTGCGTGGAATTCAGGGAGGACAGGATGATCCAGAACATTTGCCCGGGCGCCGGCGCGGCGCTGGCGATCGCGCTGGCGACGGTACCGGCTGTCGCGTGGGAACCGAATAAGCCGGTGGAGATCGTCGTTGCCGCCGGTGCCGGCGGAGCCTCCGACCAGATGGCGCGGATGATGCAGGCCGCGATTCAGAAGAACAATCTGATGAAACAGCCGATGGTGGTCTCGCTCAAGGGCGGCGCGTCGGGGGCCGAGGCGCTGATCTACATGAAATCGAACGAAGGCGATCCCAATAAAGTCCTCATCGCCTACTCGCTCATCTACATGCTGCCGCTCTCGGCCAAGATTCCGTTCAACTGGCGCGACCTCACCCCGGTTTCCGTCATCGCGCTTGATGAGTTCGTGCTGTGGGTGAATACGCAACTGCCCTACAAGACCGTGAAAGAGTTCACCGACGCTGCTAAGAGCGCCGCGCCGCCGCTCAAGATGGGCGGCACGGGCTCGAGGCGCGAGGACCACGTCCTCACCGTGTTCTTGGAGAAAAAGACCGGCGCCAAATTCGCCTACCTGCCGTACAAGTCGGGCGGCGAGGCTGCGACGCAGCTCGTCGGCAATCACACCGCCGCCAATGTCAACAACCCGTCGGAGAATCTCGAAGTCTGGCGCGCCGGCCAGGTGCGGGCGCTGTGCGTATTCGACAAGGAGCGGATCGAATACAAGGCCAAGGTCACCGGCGACATGTCGTGGAACGACATTCCCACCTGCAAGCAAGAAGGTCTCGACGTCCAATACTTGATGCTGCGCGCCATGTTCCTTCCGGGCAAAGTGACGCCGGAGCAGACCGCGTTCTACGTCGATCTGTTCAAAAAGTTGACGCAGACCGCCGAATACAAGGACTACATGGAGAAACAAGCGCTGAAGCCGATCTTCCTCACTGGCAACGACATGGTGAAGTTCTTGGAAGAGGATGACGCGCTGAACAAAAATCTGATGACCGAGGCTGGGTTTGTCGCCAACTAGCTCGCACGTTCATGCCTCGTTAGAACGGGGCGTCCAGCATCCTCCGGCGCTGCGATCGGGAGCGGGAGCGGCGGTCTACCGGATCATTCGTCTTCACGGATGATGACCCCCGTGCGCGGAGATTGCTGCAAAAAGACCGATGGCCACACCCGAAACTGAAATCGTCGTCGAAGATCCGACCGCGCCGGCAAGCGACTCGCCGTCGGTTGTCAGCACCCGTACGGTCGATATCGTGGTTTCGCTGCTGTTGCTAGCATTGGCGGCCCTCCTCTGCTTCGACAACTGGCGCACCGGCATCGCATGGGCTCCCGACGGCCCGCAGGCCGGTTACTTCCCGTTCTACCTCGGACTCATCCTTGCCGCGGCCAGTCTTTACGGCCTCATCACCGCGTTGGTAACGGGCGCCGGCGCCGCGCAGACATTCCTCACTCGCGACCAGTTCCTCCGAGTGATGCAAGTCTTCATTCCCACACTGCTGTTTTGCCTGCTCACGCAGTGGCTCGGACTCTATGTCGCAAGTTTTTTCCTGATCGCGGGCTTCATGCGGATCATTGGGCGCATTGCGCTGTGGAAGTCGATGCTCACCGCATTGCTGTTCGCAATCATCATGTTCGTCACCTTCGACATTGCGTTCGACGTCATCATGCCGAAAGGCCCGCTCGAAGCGGCTTTCGGCTACTAGGCTAGTCCCCGATCCCGAAGTTCGCACAGATCATGCTGCAAGGGTGGCTGCGAACTTCGGTTTCACAAGGGCACTAGAATCATAGAGTAGCTAGCGTCCCTTTGATTCCGAAGTTCGCATCAGAGGGTTGCGCAAAGACGTGCGAACTTCGCAGTTAGGACGCTAGTCGCGATGGAAGCCTTCGGCCTGCTGCTTCACGGCTTCGCCGTCTTGCTGACGTGGAAGACTCTGGCCGTGATGATGGTCGGACTCGTGCTTGGCATTTTCGTCGGCGTACTGCCGGGATTAGGCGGGCCGAATGGCGTCGCAATCCTACTGCCGCTCACCTTCACGATGGATCCGACCTCGGCCATCGTCATGCTGTCCTGCATCTATTGGGGCGCTCTGTTCGGCGGCGCCATCACCTCGATCCTGTTCAACATCCCGGGTGAGGCATGGTCGGTGGCGACCACTTTCGACGGCTATCCGATGGCGCAGCAGGGCCAGGCGGCCGAGGCGCTGACGGCGGCCTTCACCTCATCCTTCATCGGCTCGCTGGTGGCTGTCCTGCTGATCACATTTCTTGCGCCGGGCATTGCCTCGTTCGCACTGCAATTCGGCCCACCGGAGTTCTTCGCGGTGTATCTATTGACGTTCTGCTCGTTCGTCGGCCTCGGCCGTGAGGACAAGCACAAGACCGTCATTTCCATGACCCTCGGCCTGTTGCTCGCCGGTATCGGGATGGACACGGTGTCCGGCACGTTGCGCATGACTTTCGGCTGGAACGAGCTCTTGCGCGGCATCAATTTCCTGGTCGCGGTGATCGGACTGTTCGGCATCAGCGAAATTCTGCTGACCATGGAAGAGCGGCTCGCGTTGCGTGGCCACACCGCCAGCATCAGTCTGCGCGTGGTCCTCAAGGTGTGGAAGGACCTGCCGCGCTACTGGGTGACGCTGCTGCGCTCGTCGGTGATCGGATGCTGGCTCGGTATCACACCCGGCGGGGCGATTGCCGCCTCGTTCATGGGCTACAACCTCGCCAAGCGCTTTTCCAAGGACAAGGACAGCTTCGGCAAGGGACGCATTGAAGGCGTATTCGCGCCGGAGACGGCGGCGCATGCGTCGGGGACCTCGGCGCTGCTGCCGATGCTGGCCCTAGGCATTCCCGGCTCGGGCACGGCCGCGATCCTGCTCGGCGGCTTGATGGTGTGGGGGCTCAATCCCGGGCCGCTGCTGTTCGTCGAGCACAAGGACTTCGTGTGGGGCCTGATTGCGTCGATGTATCTCGGCAACGTCGTTGGCCTGGTCTTGGTGCTCACCACGGTGCCGGTCTTTGCCGCCGTCCTGCGCGTGCCGTTCTCGGCGATTGCGCCGATGATCGTGGTGTCATGCGCGATCGGCGCCTATGCCATCCAGAACGCCATGTTCGACATTTGGCTGATGCTGGCTTTTGGCGTGGTCGGCTACGTGTTCAAGAAGATCGGCATTCCGCTGGCGCCGTTCACGCTCGCCTTGGTGCTGGGCAGCCGCGCAGAGGACGCTTTCCGCTTGGCGATGATCGGCGCGGGTGGGGATCTGCGCGTGTTCTGGTCGAACGGGCTCGTGGGCTCGATCACCACGCTGGCGCTGATACTGCTGGTATGGCCGCTGTTCGGGCCACTGTTCCAACGGGCCAAGCGGCTGTGGCGCCCGGTGGGAGGCTCGCCCGTTGCGTGATTATTCTTCCCACCGGCTCCGATCGCAGCAGTGACGTAATCGACTGGGGAGTATTGAGGTCGAGGCGGGGCGCGCGCCTAATCGCGCCCTAGGCTGCACTTCGTTCGCGCCGAAGTTGACCGATGGCAGCATTTGCGAGCCGCCACAAATCGTGCTCGCCATTCTGAGCCAATCGCGCGAGACTCTGGCCTAGCCGAGTGCGCATCTCCTGCGGATCTGCGTGCGCGAGCTCGGGATCGGTTTTGACAAATTGCCATGACTTGTCGAACGCGGCATTGACCAACTCAGCGACTTTAGGGTCGAGGTTGGCATCCCATGTCCTCGCCATCAAATCCTCCCCTTACACGTTTCTTTCCCTATCTCACGGGGAGGGATGGCAGTCCAGCGCGCAATCCGATGCTGCGCTGCCGAAAGATTGCTGCACTGCCCAGCGCTGGCAGCTCATTTCATCAGGTTTGCAAGCAAGCACGCCGCAAAACGGGGGCAGTAGAGTTCGCTAAGCTCGTTCCGTGATCCTGCGCCCTGTCCAACGCCGGTAGGCCCATTCGGCGGCCAATGACGCTGCGGCGATGAGGATCAGCGCGGCGATCGCCCGGGGCTGCTCCTGGTAGGTGTACACGCAGAGGACAGCGAACATTGCCAGGCAGGTGAGCAGCGAGAGCCAGACGATAATCGCATTCGCCCCAGTCTGATCGAGCACCCTCAGGTGGCCCGCGTTCACCGCGGCATAGATCAAGAGGAAGGCGGCGCTTCCCATCATCGCGATGCCGGAGAGGTCGAAGATCAACATCACCACCACAACCAGGCCGGCCGTGAGCAGTAGCCCGCCGGTCGCGTCTTTCCATTCGGTCCGCGAGAGTCCGGCCGGCAGTTCGCCATCGCGGGCGATCATGTAGCAGACGTTGGCGGAGCCAAACAGCGTGGCGTTGATCGCCGAGGCCGTGGAGAACAGGGCGGCGATAGCAATCAGCCGGAAACCGAATTGTCCCAAAAACGGTTTCGCTGCCTCGGCCAGCGCATAGTCCTTGGCCTGCTCGATTTCGTAGTCCGACAAGTTGCCGGTGACGGTCAGCGAAACGGCGAGATAGAGAGCGATCACTAGGATCACGCTGGTGTAGAGAGCGCGCGGCAGCAGCTTTCGGGGATCGCGCATGTCGGCAGCGGCGTTGGTTATGAGCCCGAAGCCTTCGTAGCCGATGAACAACACGCCGGCCCCGAACAAGACCGACTTGGCCTCGGGCCAAAGCTCGGGCGAAAGGTAGCCCGGCCTGATGAAGCACAGGCCCACCGCCGCAAACAGCACGAGGATCGACACCTTGACCACGACGATGACCGTTTCCCAACGGCCCATGAGCGTCGCTCCAAAGGCATTGACCAGCGTCAGCACCAGGACCGGGACGACGGCCAGGGATTTCAGCAACAACGGGGACGGCGTGGTGGTCACAAAGGTGGCGGCGTAGCCGCCGAAGGCCGTCGCATACAAAGCCAGCGAAATGATATAGCCCGCCCACATGAACAGGTTCAGCCCACCGGCGAGGACGCCATCGCCGAAGCTCTTCACCAAGAAATGCACGGCGCCGCCGGCTGAGGGAAACGTGGCGCCGAGCTTGGCGTACGAATAGGTGGACAAGAGCGCCACGACTCCGCCGATAGCAAATGCCAGCCACATGGCATTGCCGGCGGCGTGCGCCACGACGCCGAGGATCGAAAAAATCCCCGCTCCCACCATTCCACCGATGCCGATCGAAACGGCGGCCACCAGGCCGATCCGCCCCGATCCGGGTCCGGCGGCAGACGAGATATCGGAAGACTTGGCAGGAGGCATGGGTCAGCTCGTGGCTCGATTTCCCAGTGAGCATAGCCGATAATGTCGCCGAGGTCCGGCATAATCATCGGGCGCGTTGCGGGCGTAGCGATGTGGCAAAACGCAGTGACATCGAGATTGCGCTGCGTCGGTTGGCGCCCCGAATCCCGTCTCACGAGTTTGAAGCCGTGGTCGACCACGCGGTCGACAGCCCCGGCCTGAACGTCGCCTTTCCGGAAACAGCAGCGTGGTTGTCGTTGGTCGCATATGTGCGCCACACGTTCACGGATTACGATGAGCTCTTGCGCGAGGGCTACGACCGGGACAGTGCCAGATTTTTTGTAGGCTCAGAGATCGCCGCAATCTTGGATAGCTGGGGCGTGCAGCGGCGCTTGACCTCGGAAGACTGAGATGGGGCATGCGGAGGCGCGCACCGAATTCGTGACATGCAGCGTCTCATCAACTCACCGCCAGCGGCGCCAGCGCGTCGATGTCGGTCACCACGTCGATGACGGCTGGGCGGTTTGCCGTGAGCGCCCGCTCGATGGCCGGACCGATGTCG
>VAZL01000544.1 GCA_005883445.1 Alphaproteobacteria bacterium
GGGCAAAACCTGAGGCGGTAAGATTTTACGATTCACAAGAGGGCACGAGTCAGATTCTTTCTGGGAATGTTGCCGCCCGCAGATCTTGACCGTCTTGCGCATACCGAGCTCAAGAGCTTGGTGGTGAAGCAGTGGGAGGAGCTGGCGGAGCTGCGGCGACTGGTTGCGACACTGCGTGACGAGATCGCCCGACTGAAGGGCGGGTCGGGCCGGCCGAATATCAAACCGAGCGGTATGGACAAGGCGACCGAGCCGAAGCCGGGACCGCGCGGCGAAGGGCGGCCGAAGGGCGGCGGCAAAACGGCGAAGCTTGCGATCCACGAAGAGCAGACCATCAAGGTGAAGGCGCCGCGCGGCTCGCGCTTCAAAGGCTATACGAGCTTCATTGTGCAGGACCTGATGATCCGCTCGCACGTCGTGCGTTTTCGCTGCGAGCGCTGGCTGACCCCGGACGGCGACACGATGACGGCGCCGTTGCCGGCCGGTATTCATGGTCACTTTGGACCAGAACTGCGCCGCTTCGTGCTCACCCAATATCATCAGGGGCAGGTCACGGTGCCGCGGCTGGTGGCGCTGTTGCGGGCACTCGGCATCTTCATCTCCAAGCGCCAGGTCGTCCGGCTGCTGATCGAGGGCCAGAACGGCTTCCTCGACGAAGCGCGCGACGTGCTGCGCGCCGGGCTATCGAGCGCCGCGTGGATCACGGTCGACGACACCGGGGCTCGCCACAAGGCCGCGAATGGCGTCTGCACGCACATCGGCAACGCGCACTTCGCCTGGTTCGGCACCACCAGCTCGAAGTGCCGCGGCAACTTCCTCGAACTGCTGCGCGCCGGCCACGGCGATTACGTCATCAATGCCGACGCGCTCGCCTACATGCGCCAACGCGCCTTGGCCGAGCATGTGATCGCCCGCTTGGTCGAACATCCCGACCAGTGCTTTGCCGATCAGGCGGCCTGGAGCGCGCATCTCGAAAGGCTCGGCATCGCCGCGCTCAAGGTCAACCCCGATCCGGTGCTGATCGCCACCGAGAGCGCGCTGTGGGGCAGCATCAAGGCGCACGGCTTTCTGCCCAATACCGTCATCGTCAGCGACGACGCCGGCCAGTTCAACGTCGGCCGCCACGGCCTGTGCTGGGTCCATGCCGAGCGCCTGGTTCACAAGCTCGATACCTTCACCGATGAGCAGCGTGTGGCCCAGCGCCGCATCCGCGCGCTGATCTGGCGGTTCTACCGCGATCTCAAAGCGTATCGCGATCATCCGACCAAGCAGCGCAAGGCCGCCTTGCGGGCTCGCTTCGACCGCATCTTCACCCGCCGCACCGGCTTCGTCACCCTCGACCGGTTGCTCGCTCGCCTCCACGCCAACAAGGCCGAGTTGCTGATGGTGCTCGAGCGGCCCGAAATTCCGCTCCACACCAACGGTTCGGAGAACGACATCCGCTGTCAGGTGACCAAGCGCAAGATCAGCGGCGGCACACGCAGCGGTACCGGTAGAGACTGCCGCGATGCCTTCCTTGCTCTGGCCAAGACCTGCGGCAAGCTCGGCATCGCCTTCTGGGACTATCTCGGCTCAAGGCTTGCCATCCCCGGCCAGCCTGAAATCCCGTACCTCCCAAGCATCGTCAGGCACCGCTGCGCCTCAGGCTGACCGCCGCGCCTTTTGCCCCTATTGCCACACGCGTGGTTGTTAGCACCACGTTTTCCGCGGGCGAGGGCGGCCGCCATCAATGGACGGGTGCAGCCGCCCCGGCCTCGCGGATGTTGGGCGGCAGCGCGATGCCGAGCGCCTGGAACACACGGCCGACGTCCCCGGTGACCGGGGTGCGCAGGACGAAGTGCTTGCCCTCCTGTTCGGTTTCGATCTCCTGCAGGCGGTCGAGCTCGCGCAGCAACGCGCCCCACTCGGGCTTCAATCGCGCCGCGGCGAGGCGATCTTCCAGCGCCTTGCGCAGCACGAGCGCGAGAAACGAACAGAACACGTGCCCGCGAATGGCTTCGTCGGTCTGGTGATAGATCGGCCTGGTGTCGAGAATCGATTTGGTCGTCCTGAAAATGTCTTCCACCTTGAGCAATTCGCGATAGCGCAGCATGACGGCGAGTGCGTCGAGGCGCATGTTGGTGCGCAGGACATAGAGACCGTCATAGCGCGCATCCTCGGCGACCCGCTTGTCGTCGATCTCGAAGTGCTTGTCGTCCGGCGTCTTGAGGTAGCGCCGATAGGCGCTGTTGCCGACGAGCGCCTTGTCGCCGCCACGCAGGCTGTCGCGCAGGCTGCGCAGCACGGCCGCGCGCACCTCGGCATCGCGCTTGGCTTCGGCGAGGTTGCGGCAGACCACGTAGCGGCGGTCTCCGACCCACACGTTCTTGGCCTCCAGCTCGGTGTCGCGGCGCTGGCCGCGTGGGATGACGAGTGGCACGCTCGGCTTTTGATCGTTGAGCACGACCTCGTATACCTCCTTGGAATTACGCTCGCGCACACCCAGGATGTATTCGAGCTTGCGCTCCTCGAGGCCCGCGATGGTCGCATCACTGATCATGCCGCGGTCGGCCACGACGCAGACCCGGCCGATGGCGAAGCGCTGACGCAGGCGGTCGATCACCGGAAGGAGCGTGGTGACGTCGGTGGTGTTGCCCGGCCACATCTCCGAGCACACCGGCCGGCCGTTCTGATCCATGATGATGCCGACCACCATCTGGTTGAGGTGCGGCCGGTAGTCCTTGGTATGACCGCGCTGGCCGAGCGTGTCGCCGCCGCGGCCCTCGAAGTACAGCGTCGTGGTGTCCATGAACACCACGGACAGCTCGCTGAACAGGTCGCGCCGGCGCGCAAACAGCCGCTCCTCGACCAGGTCCTTGATGCAGCGCGGCGCCAGCGTGCGCGCCGCCTGCTCGGTCTCCGGCAGCTCTTCGCCCAGCCAGCTCATGGCGCGATAGAGATGATGGAGCTGCAGCTCGTCGATGCCGTCGATACGGTAATCGTCGCGCCAATGCTCGCAGGCGCGGTCGGAACCCGACACCATGAGGCGATGCAGCACCGTCAGGAACACCGCACGCTCGACCGCGAACTCGAAGCGGCGCCCGGCCAGGAGCTTCTCAACCACGGCGCGGCAACCGCTCTCCTGCCACAGCCGTTCTAACAGAAGTGGGGCGCCGATGCGTCGACACGTCAGGTCCGGAATGCTGCCGTCCTCGATCAGCGACAGGATCATCGAGCGCTGCGACAGTCGGGCGGCCGAGCGCGCCAGGCGATCGAGATCGCCGCCGGCCTCGACCACTTCCTTGCGGCCGAGATTGCGGATGATCCGCTGCTTGGTCTGGCCGTTCTCGCGAACGGTCTCGACCAGATACAGATAGCGGTAGGAGCCGATTCGCTTCTCGCGGACGAACATGGAATTAGCATTGCACGACTATGCAGAAAGTCAATTGCAAAAGCCGTGAAAACGAAATAATCTAGCATCACACAATTTCACAAAAAACCGCCGCTAAAAAATAAAGTCAGGCAAAATCAATGGCTTGCGTGCGCGAGGCCGACGAGATCACGGCAAA
>VAZL01000545.1 GCA_005883445.1 Alphaproteobacteria bacterium
ATCGGATTGGTGTCGAGTTCGCTCGCGCCGCCGATCGGCATCCAGTAGCGGCGCAGCAGCTCTCCCATGGGCGTGCCCGGGCCGACCTGGGTGAGAAGGCGGTTCTTTTCAGGACTGAGCACGCCCGACCTCGCTGCTGTCTTGTTGCGGTTTGCCGATTGTTATTGGAATTTCTCACCTCGGCAACGGCGATTGTGGCGTGGCTGCCGCCGCATTGCATTGCTCGACCGGGCCATGGAACATAGCCACCAGAAACGGAAAAGCCGTGCCGCCCGTCGCCAAGTCGAATTCTCAGCGGTTATTCCGCAGCGTGAGGATGATATGTCGCTAGCGATCGAAAAAATCATCGACATCAGTCTCGAGCTCGACCCCAAGAACTTCGGCATGCGCACGCCGGCCGGCTTCAAGAAGGACATGCAGTTCGAGATGGAGATTCTCAAGGAGCACGACGCGCCCGGCGGGGCCGGCCAGATCGTGCGCGGGGTGCACATGCGCCTGCACGCGGGCAGCCACGTCGATGCGCCCGAGCACAACGTGCGCGGCGGAACGCAAATACATCAGCTTCCGCTCGAACTCTTCATCGGCGACGCCGTCATCGCCGACCTGCGCGACAAGATGCCGGGCAAAGCCATCACCGAGAACGACCTCGAGCGGGCCGTCGGCGCGCGCATCAGGAAGGGAGACCGCCTTCTGCTACGGACCGATCACAACAACGCCTATGACGGCGGCTCGGACAAATGGATGAAAGCCTCGCCTTACCTCACCATCGGCGCTACCGAGTGGTGCATCAGCAAGGGCGTCGTGATCGTCGGTTACGACTTCTACCACGGCAATGACGAACCCGGCGCACCGCGCGTGTTTCACAATTCGCGCACGCTGAGCGAACACGGCATCGTCACCATGCCTTATCTGAAGAACTTGGATCGCATCACCAAGGACCGCGTCACGCTGATTGGCTTTCCGCTGAACATCATCGGCGCGGAGGCATCGCCGGTGCGGGCCGTCGTTCTCACGTGACACAAAAAATAGCGTGCTTGTTAACAAAAACACGGCCGCTCTCGAGCACGTCGCCCGGGTCGAAGGGAGGAGAAGTATGAAGCCCGTGAAGCTGGCTGCAGTCGTGCTCGCGGCGGCGATGGCCGTTGGCACGGGCGCTGCCGCGCAAGAGCACTATCCTACCCGCCTGATCACCGTGGTCGTTCCTTTGACCGCGGGCACGACCATCGACATTCTCGCCCGGCTGTTCGCCGAGAGTCTGTCGAAGCGATTCGGTCAGCAGGTCATCGTCGCAAATCGTCCCGGCGCGGGCGGCCTCATTGCGGCGCAAGCGGTCGCGACCGCGCCCGCCGACGGCTACACCGTCCTGCTCGCCAATTCCGGTCATGCAATCCTCGGAACGTTGAACAAGAATTTGCCGTTCGATCCGATCGGCGACTTTGCCGCGGTTTCGCTGATCGGCGATGCACCGACGCTGGTCAACGTCGCGCCGTCGCTGGGCGTGCGCACCTTGACGGAGTTTGTCGAGCTGGCAAAGGCGAAGCCCGGCGCCATCAATTACGGCTCCGCCGGCGTCGGCACTGCGACGCATCTTGCCGGAATGTATTTCGCAGCGCAGACCGGCACCGACCTGGTGCACGTGCCCTACACCGTCAGCTCGACGATCATCGCCGATCTGCTCGGCGGACGCATTCACGTCACCTTCGCACCGGCCGCCTTTACGCTGCCCTTGCTGCAAGACGGCCGATTGCTGGCGCTCGCCGTCGCGGCCAACGAACCTATTCGCGAGCCGATTGCCGTCCCCGCCGCGCTCGCGGCCCATATCGATTACCAAAACGCGACCTGGTACGGCTTCTTGGCCCCCGCCAAGACGCCCGCAGCGGTGCTACAAACCCTTCACGACGCGATCGTCGCGGTGGGCGCGGAACCTGAGCTCAAGGAAAAGATTCGCGCGCAAGGCATCACGCCGCGCAGCATCGGGCTGCGCGACTTCGACGCGCATATCCGCAAGGACATGGATCGGCTCGAGCCGCTGTTGCGGACCATCGCCCGATCGAACTAGGGCGTGTACTCATTAAATCGGGCAGGTCGGAAGGTTCGCTTTCGGGGGCAAAGCGGACAACATTTGGTCATTCTGAGCCTTTCCGCTATTGACCCCAAAGCGACATGGACGCGCCAGCAAGGGCCGCTTGGCGGGCGTCAAGAGCTGCAGTTCGCTGGAAGCCTCTGGCATGAGCGGGCTTCTCTTCGGCTGCTGAGTGCAGAGTTGTATTGCGTGGCCAAGGCGTGGAGGAGGTTGCCGGAGCAAGCAGAGCCACGCCGGGTTCGGCCGATGTATCGACCCCATACGGTAGGCTTTCGAAATTGCATGTTTATTTTCATTCCGCTCCCAATGAACCGGAAATTGCCGTAGGCTGAGGAGACCAACGAGCGCATAGAAGCGATGGCGCACGATGAACCCGCTTCGCACTACTGTGGTCATGAAGACCGATATCAGCGGCTCGACAGCCCATTTCCATCAACTACTGGCGGCTGATCTGCAGGCGCTTCTCAGCGAGCATGGCGACTTCCTTGCGCGCCACGCCGCCGAGCATGACGGCCGGATCATGAAGGGCGCGGGCGACGGCTATTGGCTGGAATTTCCCAGTGTCACTGGCGCGGCCAAAGCTGCGATCGCGATGCAAGAGTCGTTGCGATTAGCGCAGCTCAGCCGAGGCGACGACCGGCTGGCCATACGCATTGTGATCGCGCTCGGCGATATCGCCGTTCAGGATGGCGATTTCATCGGTGACGCTTTTGCGCTCGCCGCCCGCGTGGAGGCGGTAACGCCGCCCGACGAAATCTACCTCACAGCTGGTGCTCGGCTTGCCATCACATCGGCCGAAATCCAGACGGTGCTCGTCGAGAATTTCGCGTTCAAGGGCTTTGACGAACCAATGCCAATTTACCGTATCGAGCAGCGCCATCGCACGCGTGCAATCGCCGACACCTACATCCTGTTCTCAGACCTCGAGGGTTTCGGTAGGATGCTGGATGCCGTGCCCTCCAGCACCACGGTAGAGTGCATCCTCGATGCGCTAGATGCGGTAACCCGCGGCATGGCGCAGGAATTCTCCGGCACGATCCGGTTTAACGTTGGCGATTCCTATTGTGTAACTTTTGCCGAGGCGGCGCAGGCCATTGCGGGGGCAGAACGCTTGACCCTGAGCTGGGATGCAGTTCGGTGTCAGGAGCAATTCGGCTGCACGGTCAGTATCGGACTTCATCGCGGCACACTTTACGCATTCAGGTCATTTCTGTACGGCCGCGACGTTTGGATCGCTTCGCAATTGCAAAGTGCCTCGGCCAAGCTCCTGGAGAGCCATGAGAACGGCATCTTCGTCACTGGCGCAGTCCGCAGCGCGCTATCGGGCACTCCATCGCACAACCGGCTCCAGCCTGTCAGGCTGCAGCCGTTACCACGAGCCCTGGTAGGAATTGAGGTCTATCGCCTGTGCAACGAAGCGTCCGATTAGTGCGGCACGCCGTCGCGAGGGGGGCTGGCATGCCCTTCAAGTGTGGTACCCTGCGCTGCGCGATAGAACTCGGGCGTCATCCGGGATGTCTGAGTTTGGCACAAAGCGGACTTACCGAGCCGTCGGCTATTCGTCCGCTTTTAGAGGCAAAGCGGACGTCAGCCAGCGATTGGCAGACATCGCGATTTTATGAGTACACGCCCTAGGTCGCGAGGCGCTTGCGCGAACAGACTTCACACGACGCGTTCCCGGCCGACGGCGCGGCAATCCACCTCGAATTCGAGTTCTCGCACCGGCGGCCGCGCGTAGTGCCAGGTCAGCCCGGCGCGCGCCGCGCCGCGGCGCACGATCTCGTCGGCGAGAAACGGATAGAGGTCGCGCACGGTGTAGACCTGCGTCGCCGTGGTGTGCGCCCAGCCGAGACCGAGTACCGCAAGGCGGCGCTCCATCTCGCCGAGGACGTAGGACGCCTTTTCGCGCATGGCCTCGGGACTGCTTTCGCCGCGCCGGATGGTGCGTTCGCTGTAGCTTCCGGGCCCCTCGCGCGTCTCGGCGCTGCCCGCAATCACGAAGCTCGGCGCGGCATCGGCGTCGGCGACGGTGAACGAGAAGGCATGAAAGCACGGCTCCGGCGGCGGATCGATGTCGGGACACACATTGCTGCGCGCGACCGGGTTGACCTTGCCGTCGAACAAGCCCCACTTCTGCAAGGTGACCACGTAGCCTTCGTTGAAGGCGCGAAAGCCCTGCTCGGTGAAGGGGGCCGGCGAGCGCAATTCGCACGCGCAGAACGCGGTCAGCGGCCGCCCGGCCGCCGCGATCAGCCGCTCGATCCGCTCGAACCCCTGCTTGAGCGGCAACAACGTCCGGAAGCGCACGCGCTCAATGGCATGACCCGATAGCGCCGCGACGCCGCCCGAATACTGGAACACGCCCGGCAGGAAGCGGTAGCCGCCGGCGGAAAAATCGACTGTAGCGGTCATGTTTGTTCTCCCGACCCCTAAGCCTGCATACGCCATGCCCGCGCCGTCAAGGCCGCGCCGGCACTCCGCATCGCCGGGCACGACCCCGTCTTACGCGATCGCGCGCGCGATGGCAGCGACCGCGGCCTCGATTTC
>VAZL01000546.1 GCA_005883445.1 Alphaproteobacteria bacterium
GCTTCCCAGCTGTCCAAGTCGACGATCATTTGCTCGCCTTTCTCGCAGGGCATGATTGAATATGATGATCGTGACCAAATTCCTGCGCTCCTGTTGCCATCCAGTCACAGTGGACGAAATTCATCGCCGAACGCCCGTCGCCGAAGCCCGATCAGACAGGGTCCTGTTGCACGCGCTTCAGACAGCGCCGGAGAGCGGCGGCCTGCGCGAAGCGACAGCCGGCTCATATCTGCGAGCATGGAGTGGCCGCGTGCGCCCAGGCACGCGGGCGCCATCATATGTCCCCAATTTCACCGCTTATGGAGGCAGATGCTTGAAATACGAGGGGGATTTCGCGTGTTGGGCCAACAATCAGAATCCGCCGACAACCGTTCCAATACCGCTGGACAGAATGGGGCCATCGTCAATCAAGCAGTGCGCCCGTCCAGCGCTGGTGAAAGAGATGGAGTAGAAACGCCCGCTACCAAACCCACGAGCGGGGCGAAAAAGCATTGGCTTGATTACGCGACCGCGTTCCTGACGCTCGCGGCCGCCGGAGGCGCCATTACCGCTGCCGTATTCACGGGATGGCAAGCGGTGACGGCCGACCAGGGCTTACGGGACAGCAATCGAGCCTATGTCCACTCGACCAATTTCCGCTTCGTTCATTACGGGGCCAAGAACGAGAGCGGCCGCACGCAATGGTCCGTTTCTCCGTTGATCGAGAACACCGGCAGTACCGGCACGCGCGGGATGCTGATGAACACCATAATCAGCTCCGCCGGCGAGCCGGATTTTGCGTCCCTCGAAAAAGCGGCCTTCTCTCCGGCGCTCATTTTGCCGAAGTCCGACATGACCGGTGCGGTTTTTTCGATGGACGGTCGCGGCCTTGATCTGCTGCGGGGCGGCGGCCTGATCGCCATGGGTATCATCACATACGCCGACATTTTCGGCGACCTCCACCTCGTGGAGTTTTGCCACCGCGCGCAATTCGGCCCCATCGATTGGGAAGGCGTCCCCGCCGGTCAGCCGCTACGGATTCGCGGCATCGCCTGTGAGACGCACAATTGCGAAGACAACGAGTGCGGTCCGGATTGGCGCCGGCGTGCCACCGCGGTCGCAAGCAGGCGGCCCGAGAGCAGCGATATGCGCCGCGAGGCGGGGATCGTTGCAGGCGCCGCAGCACAACGCTGACGCTCACGTCACGAGTTGGCAAATTGGACCTGGGCGCGCGAAGGTTGCCTACATCTTGATCGATGCCACACCACTTCGATCAAGCCCAACCCAGCCGATCAAGCCAGGTGCCTTTGCACTGTCCCAGAAATCTGGATGCGGTATCTTTGGCACTGCCGGAATTTGATAGAGAGTGCCAACAATGAAGCATCCCGATACAAGTTGTGACTGCGGCCAGGCGGCTACCTCGTTGGCATTGCGGTGGCGTTGTCCTGGCTGTGGCAGGACTGCAATCATGAAGGTGTCGACCCGCGGCGCAGTCTGCGACGGTGACACGATTAGAAAGGCACAGCCCGAGGTCCTCGAGGATCATGGCCGGTCCTGAAACGACCGGTCACTGCTCGAGCCGTCGCGATTCTATGATCGCGCCAGGCACGCACGGGAGTGCAGAAGAAGCATGGTGAAACATTTCGACCACTGCACGATCGTCGTGCGGGATGTTGACCGCGCCAAGATGTTTTTTGGACTCTTAGGGTTCAAACAAGCCATGTCCGTTGTGATTGCGGGAGAGCCGTTTGCCAGTTACATGGGGGTTCCAGGTATCGAGGCCGATCACGTCACGCTCGTACTGGAGAACGCGGCCCCGCGAACGGAAATCCAACTCCTGCGCTACCGGCAGCCGGAGCCGCTGCCCGATCCGCACATTCGCGATCTGTACAAAGTTGGGATGAACCACATCTGTTTTGCGGTCGAAAATATTGAAGCCGAAGTGGCCAAGCTCAGAGCGAACGGGTTTAAGACCAGGAACGAGATCATGGATTTCCATTCACGAAAGTTGGTGTTCATCGACGGCCCCGAAGGGGTGACCATAGAACTCTCGCAGTGGCACTAGTTCCCTGCGGAGCACGCTCCTCACTTAAGCTTTTTCAAGCGGGCGGCGCCGGCAACCGGGGCAGCACGGTTTCGAGCGCGAGCCCAATCGCCAGCAGCTGGTGGTCGCTTTTTTCCGGCGCGTCGATTGCGATGCCAACAGGGAGCCCGGCTTTGGTCATACCGGCCGGCAGACTAAGGCCGGGGATGCCCGCGGCGCTGCCGGGGGCGAGGTTGCGGATATAGGTGGACAACGTCGACACCGGCACGCCGTTGAGCATGCGCGCTCGCGGAAATAGCGGCGGTACGTCTCCTGCAGCGCCGGGCGATGTTTGCTGAGCGCTTCGCGATAGCTGGCTTCGGACACCGCGTCTGGGCCGCGCAGGCTCGCGAGCGCTCGCTTGACCGACGGGCTCTTCACTTGCGCCATGAGGCTCGCAAAGTCGAGGCCGGTTTCATGCTCGGCCAGATAGCGCTCGAGCTCGATCACCGTCTCGTAGAGCAGGATCGGAAAGCCGGCAGCGGCGTCGAGCGCGGCGACATTGGCAACATCGCCCTCGACCAGTACGACACCGGCCTCGCGCAGCCGTGCCAGCGCTGCTTCGAGAATCGCGGCGAGCTCGGCGTCGAGATTTTCCCAGAAATAGCCGCGCGGCAGCCCGAGGCGCAGGCCTTTGAGAGGCGCGGGCGCGACCTCGGTCGGAGCGCCGGTAATGACGCGCGCCATCGGTCCGGCGGTATCACGCGTATGCGAGAGCGGAACGATGCCGGCTTGTGACCAGCGCAACGTGGTCGGGCGCATGCTCGTGATCCCGCAAAGCGCGGCAGGGACGCGTATGGACCCGCCGGTATCCGTGCCGAGGGCGGCCGGCGCGAGGCGCGCTGCGACAGCGGCGGCGCTACCGCCGCTCGAGCCGCCCGGGATGCGCGTGGGATCGTACGGGTTGCGCGCCGGACCGAACGCCGCGTTGTTGTTGGTCGGACCATAGGCCAGCTCTTGCAAATTGGCCTTGCCGAGCACGAGGGCGCCGGCATCGAGCAACCGCTGCACGATCGGTGCGTTGCGTTTCGGGCGATGCGCCGCGAGGGCGGGCGTTCCGCCGGTGGTCGGAAAATCGGCCGTATCGATGTTGTCCTTGAGCGCGAGCGGCACCCCGTGCAGCGGCCCGAGCCGCTCGCCGCGTTGACGCCGCTGGTCGGCGGCCCGTGCCGCGGCGCGCAGGCGGTCCGCCTCGAGGCTGATGAACGCGTTGAGCGGTGACGCCGCCGCGCAGCGCGCCAACAGCGCCTCGGCCAGCGCCTCTGCCGTTTGCTCGCCGTTGCGGACCGCGTCCGCTGCCCCTCTGGCACCGAGTTCGAACAACGCCACCATGAGCTCGCCTTCCGTGAAATTAGGGCCTCATAGTACGATCAACCTCAAGACCGCCAAAGACACTTGGTCTCGCCGTGCCTTTGTACCTCCAGCAATTCCTTGCATCGCCGCCGCCATATGCGAAGCTCGCCTAGGCGCCGTATTGGTCGCCGGACCTGGACGCGCAGGCTTGCGTCGCAAGAGCGGCATGGATGACGGCGATACTTTCAACCGTCAACGAGGAGAAGCAAAGATGTTCATTGCCATGAACCGCTTCCGGGTGAGGAAGGGATCAGAACAGGCGTTCGAGAAGGTGTGGCTCAGCCGCGACTCGCAGCTCAACAAAGTGCCGGGCTTCGTCGAATTCCACCTGCTGAAGGGACCCGAGCACGAGGACTTCACCCTCTATGCGTCGCATACGGTCTGGCAGAACCAGAGTGCCTTCGAAGCGTGGACCAAGTCGGAGGCATTTCGTGCCGTTCACAAGGATGCCGGCCAGAATAAGCCGCTCTACATCGACCATCCGCAATTCGAGGGTTTCGAGGTGCGCCAGACGCTACATCGAGGCGAAACCGCGGTCGCCTAGGGTCTTGCCGGGCTTGTAAATCGCTTCTCGCGATCGCGTCCGTGAATCGGCCGCATCGATGTTGTCCTTGAGCGCCATCAACTGGCCTTCCGTGTAATTAGGATCTCATGGCATCGACAAACCTCTCCGCCGCTGGTCGCGTTCCAGCGACGGCTGAGCCGAATGACATTTTTCGCTTTGCGGGCCTACAACAGCACGCGCCTCGGGCTAAGATCGCTCACCAGTGCCTCAAACACGGATGGCGCTCATGCGACGCAACCTCGTTCTCATCCGACTGCCGATGCTCGCCCTTGGTACAACGATGATGATGCTTGGCTCTGCCGCGGCACAGACGCCTGAGATCCGCTACAGCAATCCGGCAACCATGGCAAAGCCTACCGGTTACACCCATGTGGTCGAAGTGAATGGCCCCGGACGCACGATCTATATCGCGGGACAGCTCGGATATGACCGCGCCGGCAAGCAAGGCGCGGATTTCCGCGAGCAGGCGACGCTGGTCTACGAAAACCTGAAAGCTGCGATCGAGAGCGTCGGCGGCAAGATGGAAAACATCGTCAAGCTTAACGCCTTTCTGACCGACATTCGCGCGCAGCTTCCGATCTATCGCGAAGTGCGCGACAAGTTCGTGAACGTCGCTGCGCCGCCCGCCAGCACCACCCTCGAGGTCCCCAAGCTGGCGCGCGAGGGCGCACTTCTGGAAGTCGAGGCGATCGCGGTATTGCCGGCGCGCTGACCGGCTGAGCACGATGCTGCCGGAACAAACGCTTAGCAGCCGACCTCCCATGAGATCAAAATTGATCGTTGGCGCTGCCGCATCCCGCCGCGAATCGAACCCATGGCGTAGCGTGGGTTGCGCCCCGGCACTGGAGCCATTCGCATGAATTTCATGCGCCCGTCGCGCCGGCAGGTGATGAGCGCGAGCCTGATCGGCGGCATCGCCGTGTATCTCGCTCCGCTGGGAAGCAGGGCCTTTGCGGCGTTGTTCGAAGAACAGCTGCTGACCCGGCCGGCGTGGAACGATGGCGTCCTGAAATATCGCATCGACGGTACGTCGAAGGTCATGGGCGCGAAAGTATTCGCGCGCGATATCCGTGCCCGCGACATGCCGCATTGGCCGCAGCAGCAGTCGCATGCACTGGTGCTGCGGGTGAGCATGGCCGATCGCAGCTATGCCGGCTTCGATCTCTCGGCGCTCGGCGCCGACCTTGCGCCCGACCGCGTGGTGACGGCGGCGGATTTGGCGCATGACGGGCTCGCATTTCCCGACTTCTATGGCGAGGACATGCTGCTGCCGGAAGGCAAGACGCCGGCCTATCTGGGTCAAGCCGTCGCGATCCTGATCTATCACGATTTCGCCCGCTTGCGCTTCGCCAAGGAAAAGTTGCAGTTCGACGATGCGGTCGTTCGCTATGGCGCCGTGACCGGCCCGCTGCAGCGCGACCCTTGGGGCTCATACCGCTTCGTGCGCCTCGCAGGCCCCACGCCCTACGATGCCGACGTGTTTTCCTGCCTGAAAGAAGGGCCGGTCTCCCCCAGCTACGCGCAGCATGAACCGGTCTGGCCGCAGCCCGCGCGCGACGGCGATGTCGGCGCGCAGGGAATGTATTACGCCAAGTCCATCGATGACGAGCTGGCGCAGCCGCCGGCCGACTGGCTGGTGCTGAGGCGCGACTATGCCACCCAGTCGGGCGACACCGCCGCGCTCGAGCCGGATAACGCCAACGGCTGGTACGACCGCGAGAAAGAGGACCTGCATCTCGTCGTGCCGACGCAGTCGCCGCAAGAAGTCGCGGCCGGCGCCGCGGCCATGCTGGGAAAAAGCCGCATCGGCATGAAGCGGCTGTTCCTGCACCCATGCTTCACGGTCGGCTACGGCTCGAAGGATCACTGCACCATGCCATACTACGGCCTCGTCGCCGCGGTTTACGGCGATGGCCGGCCGGTGCGGCTCGCCAACGATCGCTTCGATCAGTTTCAGATCGGCCTGAAGCGGCACCAGTTCAGCATGGGCTACACGGTGGCGGTCGAGCGCAAGACCGGTCTGCTGCAATCGTTCCGCGCCGAGATCGTCGCCAATGGCGGCGGTCGCGCCAATTGCTCCGTTGCCCTGACCATCGTGGGCGCCATCTCGGCCCACTCGGTCTACTACTTTCCGAAAAGCGACATGGCCGCGACCGCGATCGCGTCACGCGCCATCGACTGCGGCGCGGCGCGCGGCTACGGCGGGACGGAAACCCTGACGGCGACCGAGCTGATGATGGACGAGATCGCCGGCGAGCTCGGCCTCGACGCGATCGAGTTCCGTCTGCGCAACGTGTTGAAGACCGGGATGCGCAACACCCAAGGCGCGATCCCGCTCGGAACGCAACGCGCCGAGGCGGTGCTGGAGCAGGCCCGCGGCCATCCGCTGTGGACTGGGCGCGCCGCGCGCAAGCAGGCCTACGACGCCGCGCATCCTGGAAAACATTACGGGGTCGGCTTCGGCTGCATCCAGCGACGCTTCGGCACCGGGTCCGAGGCGAGCCTCGCCAAGGTGGAGCTCGCGCCGGATGGGCGCATCGCGCTCTCCCACAGCGGAACGGAGATCGGCACCGGCACATCCTCGGCGCAGGCCGTCGCCTGCGCGCGCTGGCTGGGGCGGCCGGCCGATGCTCTGGACATGGCCGTCACCGAGTGGCCCGACCTGCCGGTGGAAACGAGCGATGATCCGCACTCCACGCCGGAGGAGACCCGCATCAGTCAAGCCGATCAAGATCGCCTGGCCAAGAACCCGCGCTGGAGTCCCGTTTTTGCAGCGCCGTCGAGTGCAAGCAACTCGTCGTACTACTTCTCGCATGCGACGCGGGAAGCAGCGCGCGTCGTTTATCTCCACGGGCTATGGCCGGCGGCGCTGGCCATCTGGGGCCGCGACGCAGGCGCGGCATCGCGCGCGGTGAAGCCCGAGGATGCGCGCTGGCGCGACGGAGCGCTCGCGGTCGAAGGCCTGCAACCGCTGCCGCTGGCGCGGCTGGCGCAGGAGGCGCATGCGCGCGGCCTCGTGGTCGGCGCCGCCGTGCACGCCTTCAACCGCTGGCAATGGGCCGAGGCCGATTTCGTCGTCGA
>VAZL01000547.1 GCA_005883445.1 Alphaproteobacteria bacterium
GAAATCCGGGCGGGTCGCGTTGATCGGCGCAGGGGATCGGGGGGGCGTGAGCGCCGATCGGGGCTGTAATTCCGGCCTTGTCGGCCTGTTCGCCTATTAGTCTCCGCAAGTCGCCGAAAGGTTCAAGCCGATTTTTGAGGTTCCGGAGGTAATTTTTTGCCCCCGTTTTTCGCCCCGCGGCCGCGCCTCGCGAGGAAAATACGAGGGATTTCAGAGTATTACGAGATCACGGCCGGAATAACCGGGCCGTCCTCCCGCTTCTCGCCAGCTTGGCCCGAGAAGATTGCCCGGCTGCGTACCCCGGAATGGGGATCGACGTTGTTGGGGGCCCGGGGCCACGCGTGGTTGCGGTCAGCGCCTTGCCGCAACGCCATGCCCGGCGTCTTCTGGTCCTCCGATTTGGGGGTTGGCAGCAGCAGGTTAAAACCCGGCGCAGCAACGGCAGAGGCGGCCGTCGGGAGCGGCCGCATCGCAGTCCATCACCGCTTGGCCTACTCCTTCGCGGCGATGAAGCCGACGATCTTCGATTCCTCTTGCATCTGCCGCACGATCTTGCCGACCTCGTCCTTCGGCAACTTGGTCTCGGAGAGACGGATGCGGTAGAGCTGGCCTCCCATATTCAGCGGTCCTTCGACCACCGTGGCCTTGTAGGCGCCGAGGAAATTGGTGATGTCGTTCGCCGTCGCCTGCGGGGCAAAGCGCACGACTGCAAAGGAGCCGTCACTGGGGGCGCTGGCGAGCGACGGTCCGCTTGGAGCGCCTTGCTCTTTGACCACAATCGCTGCGATCACGGCCGCCTGCAGCAGGATCGCAACCGCGGCGGCGGTTGCCGACCAGGCAAGCGCGCGCGGAGTGAGGCTCGAGAGAAACTCCGAGATGCGGCCGGCGAGGTCGAACGAGCGCTGGCGGCGCGGCGAGCGCGCCTCTTCGGCGTCGATCGCGGCGAACAGCTTCTCCATCGCGCGCGCCGAGGGCGCACCCAGCGTCTCGTTGAGGTGGATCGTCTCCGCAAGCTCCTCGCGCACGAGATCATAGCGCCGCGCGAGTTCGCGGTCGCCCGCAAGCGCTTGCTCGACGCGATCGGCGTCGCGGCGACTCAGCGTGCCTGCCGCGTGCCACGGCAGCAGAGCCTCGATCTCATGGCGCTCTGGCTCTTTGTTGATCGCGTTCATGGCCAACCTCTGTCGATTCCTGCCGCTTTGACTAGCTCCGCTAGTCGCTTGCGCGCGTAGAACATGCGCGTCTTGACTGTGTTCTCCGGGATGCCAACGATCTCGGCCACCTCTTCAACCGATTTCTCGTGGTAGTACACGAGGTCGATGATCTCCCGATGTTCCGCCGAAAGTCCCGTGAGGCACTTCCGGAGCATTGTACTCTTGTCCTTCTTCTCCAGCGCGGCGGCGGGATCGTCCGAGGGATCCTCGATCGCGCCTGCGGTCTCTTCGTCCAACTCCTGGTCCGGCCGGCGCCTCAGCGCCGAGAGGGCCTTGAAGCGCGCAATGGCCAACATCCACGTCGATACCGCCGAACGTCCTTCGAACCGACCAGCCTGCCGCCACACGTCGAGAAACACCTCGCTGATCAGGTCCTCCGCTGTGGCCTCGTCCCGTACGAGACGCACCACGAACCGAAACACTCGCACGTGGTGCCGCGCGTAGAGCACCTGCATGGCGAGCCGATCGCCGTTCGCGATTCGTCCGATCAGCACCTCGTCTGATGTCGATTGCATCGGTTTCGGACGGTCGGACTCGTGAGTTTAGTCGCAAGCGACTACCGTTGGGTTCACGGTTCGGCCACAGAGATGGCGGCGAAAGCCCCCTTTCGTTGTCCCGCCAGCTCCGATACTTGCTGGGTTTGGGGCTAAGATTATGGCCGAAGCACGCTGCGATGGAACTCCGGCGCACTTAAAATTTGCAACAAATTGAACCGGTTACGCGATTGTCGCGGCCGGCCGGCCAGTTTGCACGAGCGCGCGCGGGTAAGCCGACAGCATTTTTGCCCGTTAGGGCTGGGTTAACTCAAGTTCCAACTCGCAGCGGCGTCGTGAGCTTGCGCAGGGCTGCAACGACCGAGAGCGCCGTGATCCGACCCGTTCGGGGATTTTCCGAGGGGACGTTTTCGATCGCGAGGGTGAAGTGCGACGAGTCGCTGTCGACCTCGATGGTGTGGCAGTTGCGCTCGACCGAAGGATCGGCCCAGATTTCCATCATCGTCCGATCGGGCCCGATGCCGGCCAGGGCCAGCGCCGCCACGACGTTGACATTGGCGGGAAATCCCGCCGCTGCCTCCCGCGCCGTGCCGGAGAAGACGAGCTTCGGCCCGTTGAGCCCTTCGAGCGAGATGCCGTTCGCATCGAGATAGGGTGCGCCAAGAAGGCCGCGCGGCGGCTTGCGCGTGATCATGCGCACGGAATGAATGCGGCCTTCGGCCGCGGCGGTGACCGCATCAAGCCCGAGCAGCGCCCCAGTCGGCACGATGATCTGCCCTCCCCGCGCTTTGGCGAGCTCGATCAACTCGGGCCGCGGCAACAGCGCGCCGGCTGAGAGCACCATCACCTGTTTTCCCGCCTCCAGCATCGGTCGGCAGATTCGTTCGAGCACGGAGGCCGGCGCGCATTCGACCGCAAGATCGGCAAGGGCCGGAAACGCCTCGGGCTCGACCAAGGGACACGCGATATGCTCGGCATCGAGCCAAGCTCGCGCCTTGGCATGGTCACGCGCGGCCGCACACGCGAGCGTGAGGCCCGGCATGCCGGCGGAGAGCTTGCGCGCGAGCACGCGGCCGATGGCGCCGAGGCCGGCAACGGCGACGCGGGTTATCGGCATACGCGGACCTTGGGCATGAGGCGAACTCCGGTAGCTTGCCTCTTACGCGGCCCGCTCATCGGTCACAAGCCCATGCGAGCCCCGCGTCAAGCAGCGCCTTGACCACCGTCTAGCGGGAGGACAAATCTTGCGCGCAATGAGGAGGAGCCCAATGTTCAAGAACATGTTCGGCGTGGCGTGCGGCGTCCTGCTTGCCGTCACCGGCGCGGCGCTGGCGCAGACCTACCCGGCCCGGCCGATGACGATGGTCATTCCGTTCGCGGCCGGCGGTCCAACCGATGTGCTCGGTCGCGTCATGGCGCACCGTATGGGCGAGATCCTCGGCCAGCAGGTCGTGGTCGAGAACGTCGGCGGTGCCGGTGGCATGACGGGCTCCAAGCGCGTCGCCGATGCCGCGCCCGATGGCTACACTTTCGTGCTCGGCACCGTGGGCACCCATGCCCAGAGCCAGACCATGTACAAGAAGCCGCTCTATAACGCGGCAACCGATTTCACGCCGGTCGCGCTCGTCGCCGAGGTCCCGATCGTGCTCATTACGCGCAAGGACCTGCGGGTGAACGATCTCAAGGAATTCATCGCTTACGCCAAGGCCAACCAGAGCCACATGCAATACGGTTCAGCCGGCGCGGGCTCGGCGACTCATCTCGGCTGCGTGCTGCTCAATTACCTCATCGGCGTCGACATAACCCACGTGCCTTATCGTGGGACCGGCCCCGCCATGCAGGATCTCCAAGGCGGCCGCATCGATTATCTGTGTGAAATCGTCAGCACCGCCAAGCCGCAAATCGACGGCGGCACGGTAAAGGCAATCGCGATCATGACCAAGGAGCGCTCGCCCGCGCTGCCCAACGTGCCGACCGGTGTCGAGCAGGGAACGCCGAACCTCGAGGCCTACACCTGGAACGCCATCTTCCTTCCGAAGGGCGCGCCGGCCGATATCGTCAAGAAGCTCAACGACGCCGCGGTGGAGGCGATGAAGACGCCGACGGTGAAGGAGCGGCTCGAAGGGCTCGGCGCCGTGATCGTCTCCGATGACCGCGCCACGCCGGAATACCTCGGCCAGTTCCTCACGAGCGAGATCGAGAAGTGGGCGGGGCCGATCAAAGCGAGCGGCGTGACGGTGGATTGACGTTCGCGCGCTGCGCGGACGCAAATGCCAGTGACCGCGCCACTCACTCCAACTCGATCTCGCCCGTGATCTCGTGCGAGAAGCCGATGCCGCCGAGCGTGACCGTGGCCTTGGCGGGAAACTTTTCGTTGCCCTTGAGCTTGCCCTCCGCCAAACCCTGGCGGACCGCCTTTTCGATCTCGCGCTGGGCGCTCACCCCGAGCGTCTTGAGGAATTTGCGAATGCTGCCGTTGAACACGTCTTCGTTCATGATCGCCTCCATCGCGACATTATAAGCCTGAGCGGCCGCCGTCGAACCGCCCCCTTTGCGACTCCGGATTGCGCGAACAATTCCCCATTTGCGCCAATGTGAGGCCATGACCGCCAGCGC
>VAZL01000548.1 GCA_005883445.1 Alphaproteobacteria bacterium
CTGTCGGGAATGACGAGATCGGGGTCGATGTGCTGCTCGACGCCGAGCCCGCCGCAGGCGGGACAGGCGCCGAACGGATTGTTGAACGAAAATAGCCGCGGCTCGATCTCCGGAATGGTGAAGCCCGATACCGGGCAGGCGAATTTTTCCGAGAAGAGGAGGCGCTGCGGGCCGCTCTGATCGTGAATCTTTGCGGTTTTTTTCTCGGTGGCCGCTTGCTCGGCGCCCGCGCCACTGTCCGCGAACTCCACCACCGCCAGTCCGTCGGCGAGCTTGAGCGCCGTCTCCAGCGAATCCGCGAGCCGGGTCGCGAGGTCGCCCCGCACCACAACGCGGTCCACCACCACGTCGATGTCGTGCTTGAATTTCTTGTCGAGCGCCGGCGCGTCCACGATCTCGTAGAACTTGCCGTCGATCTTCACCCGCTGGAAGCCGCGCTTCATGTAGTCGGCGAGCTCCTTGCGGTACTCGCCCTTGCGTCCGCGCACGACCGGGGCGAGGAGGTAGAGCCGCGTGCCTTCCGGCAGCGCCATCACCCGGTCGACCATCTGCGACACCGTCTGGCTTTCGATCGGCAAGCCGGTGGCAGGCGAATAGGGCACGCCCACGCGCGCCCAAAGCAGCCGCATGTAGTCGTAGATCTCGGTGACGGTGCCCACGGTCGAGCGCGGATTGCGCGAGGTGGTCTTCTGCTCGATCGAGATGGCGGGGGAGAGGCCGTCGATCTGGTCGACGTCCGGCTTCTGCATCATCTCCAGGAACTGGCGGGCATAGGCCGAGAGCGATTCCACGTAACGGCGCTGGCCCTCGGCGTAGATGGTATCGAAGGCGAGCGAGGATTTGCCCGAGCCCGAAAGCCCGGTGAACACCACCAGCTGGTCGCGCGGGATTTCGAGATCGATGTTCTTGAGATTGTGCTCGCGCGCGCCGCGGATCGCGATCACGCGCGTGCCGTCAGCCGATGCTTGGCGGCGGGGGCGGCCCTGGTCGAAGAGGTCGTTCATGCGGTCGGTCGGCGCCATGATATGCGGAAGGCCAGGGCGGTCACACCGAGGAAGGCCAACGAAGCATCCTGTCGCAGTTTACCCGCGGCGCCCCGAAGGAACGTAGTAAGAACGGGACGGTTTCGCTAGCCCGCAGAGCGCCGGCGGCGCTGCCTGCGCGCAGCTGTGGACAACACCGCGGGCCTCGACAATGCCCGGAGCGATAGCGCTCGACCGCGCGAGCGGGCCGAGCGCAGTTCTCGCTTTGTTAAATGTGCAAATCCGATAATCCGATGTGGATCGTCACACTGGAAGGTGCAAGCGCTGCGGCATTGTCGGGAGGAACTTCAATGCGAGACGTCATCGCGTTCATCCTCGGCAACTTCACGCTGACGTTTTTCGTGGTCGGCCTGCTCGCGTCCGCCATCGCGCTTTGGCGGGCGCGCCCACCGCGCAGCTCTGCGCTGATCGTCGAAGCCCTGTTCTCGTATTTCGTGCTGTTCTCGATCGGATTTTCAAACCTCTACAATTTCGTCTTGCACGTTTTTTTCGGAAAGCTGGCGGCGAGCTTCATCGGATGGGAGGACAGTCCCTTCCAGTTGGAGGTCGGCTTCGCCAGCCTCGGCTTTGCGGTGGTTGGATTGTTGGCGTTCAGGGGAAGCTTCGATTTGCGGCTCGCGGCCATCGTCGGGCCCGCCGGCTTCCTCTGGGGCGCGGCCGCGGGGCACGTCTATCAAATGATCACGGCGCACAATTTCGCCCCCGGCAATGCCGGCGTCATTTTTTACAGCGATATCTTGGTTCCGATCGTGGGCTTCATATTTCTCTGGCTGCAACACCGCGCGGCCCCGTCACAACAGGTCCGGTGACGGCAAAAATCCTTACCGAAAGCGTTGCATGTGCGGGGAGTTGATGCTAGAACAAACAGAGAACATGCCCGAAGGCGCGCTCGGCGTCGTCCTGCTGTGGAAAAGCATGATGGCGCCGGCGAAAGCGGCGACGTGGCCCGAGGCTTAGGATTAGGCTGCCTCGGACGATGCGGGCAACCAGCAGGAGAGCGTCATGGCCGGTAGCGTGAACAAGGTGATTCTGGTCGGCAATCTCGGCAAAGATCCCGAGATCAGGCGCACGCAGGACGGTCGGCCGATCGCCAATTTGAGCGTGGCCACCTCGGATACCTGGCGCGACAAGGCAACCGGCGAGCGCCGCGAGAAGACCGAATGGCACCGCGTGGTGATCTTCAACGAGGGGCTTTGCCGGGTCGCCGAGCAATATTTGAAGAAGGGCTCGAAGGTCTATCTCGAGGGCCAATTGCAGACGCGCAAATGGCAGGACCAATCGGGCCAGGACAAGTACACCACCGAGGTGGTGCTGCAAAACTTCAACTCACAGCTCACCATGCTCGACCGCGCCGGGGATCGCGCCGGCGGCGACGTCGGCTCCGATGAGGATGATTTCGGCGCCTCCGGCCCCGCGTCGCGTGAGAAGAAGCCGGCCATGGCCGGCGCTGGCAAGCGCGGGGACCTCGACGACGAGATTCCGTTTTGACCGACGCGGCCCGCAGTGGGCCGCCGCTCTCGCGGCGCGATTTAGGCAATCCCGCAAGCGCGGCGTGAGGTGAGCGGGCCGTGTCGCTTGCACCGCTGTTGAACGCGGCCCCCGCGATCCAACTACATGCTTTCGCGGCCTTGGCTGCCTTCGGGCTCGGCGCCGTACAGCTCGCCGCGCCCAAGGGCACGCTGCCCCATCGCACCCTCGGCTGGATCTGGGTCGTGCTCATGGTCATCGTGGCGGCGAGCTCGTTCTGGATTCACGAGCTGCGCCTGTGGGGTCCGTGGAGCCCGATCCATCTGCTCGCGATCTTCACGCTGGCGATGCTGCCGCTCGCCGTCCTGCACGCGCGGCGTCACCGCGTCGGCAGGCATCGCAACGCCATGATCGCGATCTTTGCCGGCGCGCTCGTGGTCGCCGGCCTCTTTACCCTCATGCCCGGCCGCATCATGCACGCGGTGGTGTTCGGGCATTGAACCCGCGCCGAAATCGTGCCCGAGACGCGGCCCGGCCGGGGGCTCGGGCCGGGCCGCAGGGCTTGACCATAAGTGCCTGAATCACCATATGAAAATAGCTCGATCCCGACGCGTTTTGGGGTGGCGCGCGGGAGCTGAATCAGCTAAGCACTTGCGAACCCTCGCCCACGGGATTTTCTCTTGGCCGACGACAACGACCAGCAGCCGGAAGCGCCCGGCCCGTCCGGTATTCGCCCCGTCTCCATCACCGAGGAGATGAAGCGCAGCTACCTCGATTACGCCATGAGCGTGATCGTGGCGCGCGCGTTGCCGGACGCGCGCGACGGGCTCAAGCCGGTGCACCGGCGCATCCTCTATTCGATGCACGAGAACGGGCACACGCCCGACAAGAAATACGTCAAGTCGGCGCGCGTGGTCGGCGACGTGATGGGCAAATACCATCCCCACGGCGACCAGGCGATCTACGACGCGCTGGTGCGCATGGCGCAGGATTTCTCCATGCGCCTGCCACTCATCGACGGGCAGGGCAATTTCGGCTCGGTCGACGGCGATCCGCCCGCGGCCATGCGCTACACCGAATGCCGCCTGGCCAGGCCGGCCATGGAGCTGCTCGACGATATCGACAAGCAGACCGTCGATTTCCAGCCCAACTACGACGGCAACGAGAAGGAGCCGGTGGTGCTGCCGGCGCGCTTCCCCAACCTTTTGGTGAACGGCGCCGGCGGCATCGCGGTGGGGATGGCGACGAACATCCCGCCGCACAATCTCGGCGAGGTGATCGATGCCTGCATCGGGCTGATCGAAAATCCCGGCCTGAGTATCGCGGAACTGATCGGCATCATTCCCGGCCCCGACTTCCCGACCGGCGGCGTCATTCTTGGGCACGCGGGCATTCGCGCCGCCTACACCTACGGCCGCGGCTCGATCGTCATGCGCGGCAAGGTGGAGATCGAAACGCTGCGCGGCGAACGCGAGGCTATCATCGTCAACGAGATTCCCTACCAGGTAAACAAGGCGGCGATGGTCGAGCGCATTGCGGAACTATGGCGCGACAAGAAGATCGACGGCATTGCCGCGCTGCGCGACGAGTCGGACCGCGAAGGCTATCGGGTCGTGATCGAGCTCAAGCGCGACGCCATGGCGGACGTGGTGCTCAACCAGCTCTACCGCTTCACGCTCAAGGACCTGCTCACCTCCTTCATCGCCTTCCGCGAGGAGGTGATCTCCCGGCGCACCAAGTATCTGCTCGGCAAGGCGCGCGATCGCGCCCATGTGCTGGTCGGGCTCGCCATCGCCGTCAGCAATATCGACCAGGTGATCAAGCTCATTCGCGGATCCCCCGATGCCAACGCGGCGCGCGAAGCGTTGATGGCGCGTGACTGGCAGGCGCGTGACGTTGAGGCGATGATCACGCTGATCGACGATCCGCGGCACAAGGTATCGACGAGCGGCACTTACAAGCTCTCGG
>VAZL01000549.1 GCA_005883445.1 Alphaproteobacteria bacterium
AAAGGCGACATAAGCCAGGGCGGCGATTTAGCGCGGGGGACGCCACGATTTCAGCACTGCCGCGGTCTTAGCAGTTGCGGCGGGTGCCACATCACCGTCTGCCTTCCATGCTTGAATACCGCGAGCGGCTGGGCGATTTCGGCAATCGCCTGTTCAGGGCTTTCCGCATTGACAATGACAATGTCAGCCGGGCGGCCGACGGCAAAGCCGTAGTCGGCGAGATTGAGCAGCCGCGCCGAGCGATCCGTGAGCATGCCGAAACACTCCCGCAGCCGCTCGGGACGATCGACCTGTAGAACGTTGGCGTAAAGATTGGCCATGCGGATGAGCGAGCAGTCGCCATAGGGGGTGGCGGGGTTGAGGATGTTGTTCGAGGAGAGCGAACAATTCACCCCGTGCTCGCAGAGCAGATTTGCATCCGCTACGCCGCGAACGACGGCGTGGTCGCGCTCACGGCCCATGAGAAAGAGATCGGTGGTGGGGAGGACGGTGACGCCGATACCGGTGTTCGCCAGGCTGCGTGCCAGCGCTGCCACCTCCTCCGGCGGCAACAGGGACAGCTTGGCCATATGGCCGACCACGACCCGTCCGCCACGCTTGAATTGCTCGGTGAGCTCGCGCACCAGGTAGATGTTCATCGCATCGGCGGTCGGGCCAACGTCGAGATGGATGTCGATGTCGACGTCGAACTCGCGCGCGAGCTCGAAAATGCGCCTGATCTGACCCGCTTGATCGCTATCGTAGCGCGGAGCGCCCCCGACCACGGTGGCGCCGCGTTTCAAGCCTTCGACCAGCAGCTCATCGGTTCCGGGATAATTGGTGAGCCCTTCCTGCGGAAAGACGCAGATCTCGATGTCGATTGCCCACTTGTAATCGGCAATCAGCGACTGCACCCCTTCGAAGCCGCGCATACCAATGGCGGGATCGACTTCGACCTGCGTGCGCATACGGGTGGTACCGTGCTTGATGCAGTCTTGCAGGGTGCGCTCGGCGCGTGCGTGCACGTCCTCAACCGACATGCTCTCCTTCAATGGTGAAACGCCTTTCACTGGACTGAGTGTTTTGCGTTCCTGCGGTGCGCAACGGTCGATGATCCGCGATTTGTCGAGATGGATGTGGGTTTCGATCAACCCAGGACAGGCGAGGCATCCCTTGGCGTCATAAATCTCGGCTTCGCCAGCGAGCGCGTGCTCGAGGGCGACGATACGGCCGTGTTCCACCCCAATATCGATGAGCTCGCCCGATGACCGGTCGGCAAGACGTGCGTTGCGGACGATGAGATCCACGTGGGACTCACTCGGCCTTGATGTTTGCCGCCTTGATCAGCGGCCACCATTTCTCGATCTCGGCCTTCTGATGCGTGGCCAGCGCTTCCGCGGTTTGCTGCTCCGCTGGCGGAATTTCTTGACCGAGGTCGGTTAGCCGCTGGCGTACCGTTGGGTCGACAAGCGCGTCCATTGCGGCGATCGTGAGCTTGCGAATTGCTTCGGGCGGAGTGCCTTTCGGCACCCACAATCCATACCAAGTCGAAATATACACACCCGGCGCACCGGCCTCGTCGACCGTGGGTATGTCGGGCGCCGCAGCCAGCCGCTTGTTCGAGGTCACGGCGTAGGCTTTGACCCCGCCGTTGCGCACATGCGGCAGAGCCGTGATGGCTTGATCGAATGTGAGATCGATGTGTCCGGCCACGAGGTCCCGCATAATCTCGGAGGAGCCCGCACGATACGGCACGAACTGGAAGCGGGTCCTTGTGACCTCCTGAAAGTAAATCCCGCTGACGTGCTGCCCGGAACCGGGTCCGGCCGTGCCTTCGGTCGCCTTGTCGGGATTGGCCCTGAGCCATGCGACCAGGCCCTTGAGATCGGTGGCCGGTAGGTCCTTTCTTGCCACGACCACGTAGGGATTACTTGGCAGCCGCGCGACAGGTTCGAAATCCGTGCGGATGTCGTAGGGCAGCGTATAAATCGCGCCATTGACCACGTGCGAGGGCCAGTTGCCGATGCTCACGGTATAGCCGTCGGGAGCGGCGCGTACGGCGCGAGCAACGCCGATCGTGCCGTTCGCGCCGGTCACGTTTTCGACGATGACCGGCTGGCCCAACGACGTGCGCATCGGCTCGCTCAGAAGTCGCGCCAGAGTATCGACCGGACCGCCAGCCCCGTACGGAACGATGAAAGTCACAGGACGCGATGGATAAGGCTGAGCCGGCGCTTGGCCGGCGAACAGCAACGTGGCAAGCGCCGAGCCGAAAAATGCTCTATTCATCTCAACTCCCCCTTAGTTGCACCAGCCACGAGGCATCATGTCTGATCGCCTGCATGTATTCTAGCTCGGTACCGCCACGCCCAAACCGCAGCGCGATTTCTACAGGGTTACGGATCTACAGGGTTACGGACGAAGAGCGTTTCCAGATGATGGAGTACATCTGAGTCGATGTTTCGGGGCGCCTTCACCTGAGGTTGCTAGCGGTCGCCGCCTGCTCAGGTCTTTTTGCCCCCCATCCATTGCAGGTCCGTCCCGGGCGTAATCAGCTCTAGCCCCTGCTTGTGACTATGCCCAACCGGGAATTGCTTCATTCCCGCAGGGCGAGGTCGACGAGCGGTGGTGCCCCGCATGCCATTCGAGCACGGCGCTGTGCGCTGCTCCACTTTCAGGTCAGGGAATTCTCGGATGAGGCTTCGATCGGCGCCGTGCCTCGCCTTAAGCCGTTCAATCTGTTTCTGACGCTTCTTCCAGTGCACTCGGTCGTGCTCGACAGTCGATGCTTCCTGAACGTCAGGTAAGCACGATGTGCCGAAGGGCAAGCTAGCGGGAGAGTGGAGGAGCCCTCGCTGCGCGGGCGCGTCCTCGCACGCGATATGCTGCCAGTGGACCGTGTGGCGGCGGTTGCCTTCTTTCGCAGCGCCCGATTCGGCTTTCATCACCGGGCAATCCTTGGTAGTGGACGGTGGGGCCTATGACCATTGAGCAGCCTGTTTACGGCGAGAAGAACATGCAGCAGATCCCGGTAATCGACCTCTCTGCCGCGCGCAGCGGCGGGCTTGCATCCAGGCAAGCCGTCGCACGTGAGATCGACGCAACCTGCCGTGAGATCGGATTCTTCACCATTACCGGTCACGGGGTGCCCATCGCGACAATGGATCAGCTGCGGTCGAAGGCGCACGCCTTCTTCGCTCTGCCTTTGGAGGAGAAGCGCAGCGCAATTCATCCCGTTCCCGGCACGCCGCGGGGTTATCGCGCACAAGGACTCGAGGCGCTGGCGCTTGCGAGTGCCGGCACGACGCCGCCCGACCTCAAGGAGTTCTATCATTTCGGCCGGGAAAGCTGGCCAAACGAGCGGTACTATACCGGGCCCGAAGGCCGGAATTATTTCATACCGAATCTGTGGCCGCTCAAGCCGCAGGGCTTTGCCGATGCGGCTCAAGCTTACTATGCGGAAATGGAGAAACTGGCCGCGCTGATGCTGCGGCTAACCGCACTTGCGCTCGACCTCGAAGAGCATTTTTTCGACGACAAGATTGACAGGCACATCACTGCGATGCGCCTGAACTTTTATCCCGAGCAGACGAGCGCGCCCAGGCCGGGGCAGTTGCGTGCTGGAGCGCACACCGATTATGGAGTGTTCACCATCCTCAATGGAGAGAGCGTTCCAGGTGGGCTGGAGGTGCTTGCCAAAAATGGAGACTGGATCGCTGTCGAAACCGATCCCGAAACTTTTGTCGTCAACATTGGCGATCTCCTCATGCGCTGGACCAATGACCGCTGGGTCTCCAACACGCACCGGGTTGGGAATCCGCCTGCATCAGTGGCGTCACGGGCAAAGCGCCTGTCCATTGCCTTCTTTCAGCAGCCCAACTACGACGCTCTCATCGAATGCATCGCCCCGGCGGGCAAGGCCAAATACCCGCCCGTGAGATCGGGTGAATATCGTGATTTGAAATACCGTCAGACCACAGTCGCGGTGGCTTGACCCGACGCCCGCGCCAGCACAATTTCCCGCGGGCGACGTGGTCGACACTAAGCGGACCCAACCGAGGCCCGCTACTTGTCCGCTTCCGGGAGCAAAACGAACATCAGCGAGCGATGGCCTACGATCACAAATTTATGATTCCGCGCACTTGCTGGGTACTGATCGAAAACTACTCGTGTGAACAGTCCCGCATTCGTTGGCCTGGGTTACAATGCAAGCCATAAAGCGCATAGGCCACCGTGTATGGGGCGCCAAATCCACTTCGCCGAACTCTTAGGTCTTTTTCTAAGACAAGAAGCGTCGACTTGTCGACTTCCCAGAAGTCCCTGAGCTCTGACGGAGCTTCTGAGTCGAGTTCATAGATGACTGCTGCTGGGCGATTCGGATCCTTTATTAGCTTCCAGCTCCCCTTGGTAATAAACCGCGCGTTAGGCATCTTTGCGACTCCGATTCTTTCCAGCACATATCCCTTCGGAGCGCCAGACTCCGGATCTGCTAACAGGACGAGCGTAACCTTCTGGCGAGGATGTCCATCGCGAGGTAAATGTCCGTAGTAGATTCCCACCAGCCCCCGCGTTCCAATAAACTCCTCAGCCGAAGGCTTAGAGGATTCGCCAGGGAGTGTGAAAAAGGCCGAACCGGAAAAACCCGACATATTTGTGCATGGGGAGCGTCCTCCGGAACGTTTTTATTTGCGGTGCCATGTTGCGTCCCGCCCCGTATCTCTCCCAAAAAAGTACCCGACCCGTTCCCACCGAAGACCGCGGCACGCGGCGCACGGCGCCGATCAACGCGCCGCCTCTCGTGTGCGACGAAATGAGCGGAAGCAACTAACGGATCGGCGGAGCATAAAGAATGCCGCCCGCATTCCATAATTCATTCAGTCCGCGCGGTATGCCGAGATCCGAGTCGACACCGACATTGCGCTCATAGACTTCGCCATAGTTTCCAACATGGCGAATGATCCGCACGGCCCAATCCTTGGTGAGGCCGAGCTCTTCGCCATAAGTGCCCTCGGTGCCGACAAACCGCATGACATCCGGTTTTGTGGATTTGAGCGCCTCATCGATGTTCTGGGACGTAATTCCAAGCTCCTCGGCGTTGACCATCGCGTAGACAGTCCATTTCACGATCAAGAACCAGTCATCATCCTTGTGGCGCACCACCGGTGCAAGCGGTTCCTTCGAAATGACATCCGGTAAAATGACATGATCGCTCGGCCTCGAAAGCTTGAGCCGCAGCGCATAGAGCCGGGAGGCATCGGTTGTCAAAACGTCGCATTGCCCGCCATCGTAAGCCTTGAACACGTCGTCCATTTTCGCGAATTTCATTTCCCGATACTTCATATTGTTGGCGCGAAAATAGTCCGCGAGATTCAGCTCTGACGTCGTGTTCGACTGCACGCAGACCTTGGCCGCATCAAGCTCGAGGCCGCTCTCGACGTTGCGCGACTTGGGCACCATGAATCCTTGGCCGTCGTAGTAAGAGACCGCCGCGAAATTCAAGGCGTAATTCGTTTCGCGCGACAGATTCCACGTCGTGTTGCGCGACAGCACGTCCACCTTGCGCTTCTGTAGTTCCGTGAAGCTTTCGCTGGCGTCGAGCGGGACGAATTTGACCTTGTTGGGATCGTCAAAAATCGCCGCCGCAATGGCGCGACAAAAATCGACATCGAAGCCGGACCACTTCCCCTTCTCGTCCGCGCTCGAGAAGCCGGGAAGGCCGGTGTTGACGCCGCACAGCACCGCGTCCCGACGCACGGTTCTTTTGAGAGTTTGGGTATCGTATCGGTCGAAAGCGATAGCGGCCGCCGCAACTGCAATCGCAACCGCAAAGCCGATCAAGAGGCCGGATCGAAAGTTCAGCGCAAAGAGCTTCCGCATGTTCTATCTCGCTGCTGAAGGTTGCATCGTACGATCACAATTCCGGCTTCTGCCGGACGATGACCTTGGTCCCGACTGGAATTCGATCGTAGAGATCGATCACGTCGCCGTTGACGAGCCGGAAGCATCCGGACGACACGGCGCTGCCGATGGTCCTCGGTTGATTGGTGCCGTGGATGCGATAGACGGTGGTGCCAAGATAGAGCGCCCGCGCGCCCATGGGATTGCCGGGGCCTCCGGCCATAAAGCGGGGCAGGTACGGCTGCCGCTCGATCATTTCCGGCGGCGGAGTCCAGTCGGGCCATTCCTGCTTGCGCGTGATGTGCAGGAGGCCCTGCCATTGAAAACCTTCACGGCCGACGCCGATCCCGTAGCGGATGGCACGCCCGTTCGGCTGCACGACGTAGAGAAACCGCTCGGCGGTTTGAACAATGATCGTCCCGGGAGAGTTGCTCGTCGGCGGCATCGGGAATGACGCCCGGTTCATCGCCGATCGACATGTCCACGCGTTGCGCGAAAGCGTGCGACACCGGCACCGCAAGGAACACCAACAGGACGATCTGGATACGGAAAGAGAAGCGAAACAACAGCATCGGGAATCCCAGGTTGAAACTGAATCGTGCCAGCCGCATAAAATCTAATTCATCCGGGCTCGGCAAGCCCGCCGCGTTGGATATCCTATTAGGGAGCCCCTCGGGGCTACGTGAAGGCGTGGCCAATCGCAACCGCCGCACCGCCGAGCCGGCATCATCCGGCGCGCGCAGCGCAAGTATATTGGCGTCGTGCTTCCCTGCTCGGCAGGTCCCTAGCCCTCGATCTCGGCCAGCTTCGCCCAGGCCAGCCACTTGCGCCAGCTCTCGCCGAGCTGTGCCTGCGCCGATTCGAGCGTCGGCGCGTGGCCATCCATCCGCATGTCCGCCGGCGTACCAAAAATGCCGGTGATCGCCCAGAACCACTGGACATCCGCGGGCGCGCCGCGTTCTTCATAAATCCGACCCACGGCAAATTCGCCACTGAAGAGGGTGTAGTCGCTGCGGTCTTTGTCCGCCGGAGGGTTAAGGCCGGTCGGGCGAAGCGCGAGACCCATGCTCTGCTCCCTACCGCGCACTTGCCGCTGAACCTTCTCTCCAGCGCAGGAAGGCAGCAGGCTCGAGTGAGACCCGATGGCTCGCAACGATCCGGCACCCGCGCGCTTCATCTCACGCACCGCTCGGCCTCGAACTTCTTTTGCCGCAAAGTCGAGTGCAACGAGCGCGCGCCGCGTGCGATCAACTCTCCGGCCCGCTTCCCGTATTCCACCGGGCATGTCGCGGCGGTTGTGTCGCCCAGTGAAGCCGCTGGAGCGCTCTCGCGGCCCAGGGCACCACCCGTCGCTTGTGCCTGCGCGGCAAGCCTCAGCCAGCGAAATTGCAGATTTCGGCAGTAGGCGACGATCTCTGGTGAACTCGCCAATCGTGCTCGTCGCGCGCAGGCGGTAGCCTGATCCTGACAGTAACTTGCATACGACATCCCCCACCCCTCCCCTTCACAGCGCACAGGCTGCTCAGGAAGGCCAATTCGTTTCTATGTCGAATAGGTCCATCGAATAATGAGATCGCGGCGAACTGTGGCATAGCAACCACATCGAAGGGCAAAGGAATACCAGCACACCTCATCAGCCCTCGTTCGCGTCGTAGGCGGATACCGCGTGCGTCGCGTAACTCGCGCAAGCGCCTTGACGCGGCCGCTGCTGCACGCGCCTCTGCGAGGTTTTAGACAGCCGAGCCTGCCAACCTTAACTGCGAGATGGGCGCAGAAACAGTCGCTGGAAAAATCCGCCCTCACAACCACGCGCGTTGCCGGTGAGCTCCTCCGCGGCGGCGCTCTGTTGCTTTTGTTTTTCTATCTTAAGACGGGCGCCAATAAGCTCGTGGACCTTATAGCGAGCCTGAAAGTGGCGCTTGGTGAATTCCCGATAAACGTCGTAGCTCGGATTGGCGTCCCAAATGAACCGCGTGATTTCTATGAAAAGCTCGCTATTTCTTCTGAGTCTGGGATTGCTGGTCTCCAGGAGCGTGAACGCGGCGCGGCGGACGCGCGCGTCCTTTGAACGGAGCAGCTTATACACATGTGATTTCGACAGTGCGCCATGTTTGACCATGATGGTCTCCCCGGGGGAGACCTTATAGCGCAAAGCTCCCATCATGGCGGACGGCTCTCACACTTATGGTGTCTAGAGTCTTATTTGCCGGCACACGCCAGCGGCATTCGCCACCGTGGCGCGAGCCATATTCGATGTCCTAAAACGTCGGAGCGTCGGCACGAGCGGTCAGTGTGCCATGAGCACCGGCAAGTCCGCGTTGCTGAGAATGTAGCGGGTGGTGCCGCCAAAGATCATTTGCCGCAATCTGCTCTGGGTGTAGGCGCCCTTGATCAGGAGGTCGCAGCCCAACGCCTTCGCGTGGGCCAGAACCGCCTCACCCGTCACGCGGCCATCAAGAGCTACGGTCAACGGTTTTGCCGGCACCCCATTCAATTGCAGATAGCGGCACAGTTGCTGCCCGGTCGGTCCGGGCACCGCCGCTCCGCCTTCGACCGTCAATACGACGACGCGGCTGGCACGCTTGAGGATGGGCAGCGCAAAGGCGGTGGTGCGCGCCTGCTCGGTGCTGCAATTCCATGCAATCAAAACGTTCGTGCCCATCTGGGGCTGCGGCGACGGCGGCGCGATCAACACCGGCCGGCCGCTTTCGAACAAGCCGGCCTCGAGCGTGGTCATCCGTGGGCCCTGCGGATCGCGACCGGGCTTACCCAAGACAATCACGTCGAAGAGGCGACCGTGGCTGCCGACAAAGTGGTCGCCCTCGGGGGCATTGTCCAACCAACCGCTCGACAGAGCCTTTGCGTCAGCTCCGCGCGGCACGCCATGCGCTTGCATGAAGTTCTCGAAGAGGCTGCGGCCTCGCTGCTCGTTTTCCGCGATGTCGTGCTCCAATGCCGGTATCGGCACGGCGGCTACGTCGCCCACCGCAAAGGCGGTGGGGAGCTCAACGCGCAAGGCGAACCCTTCGACGTAGCTGTCGAATTTGCGCGCGAGCAGGAGTGCGGTCTCCAATGTCGCGTTCATGCGATCGTGCTGTTCGATCGGCACCAGAATGGTCTTGAAGCTCATGGCGATCCCCCATTCGTGCGCGCGTCGCCGGCCGCACGCGCAGAGGTGAGCGAGGCCTTAGACGGCTCGCCGTTTCGCGCACGACCCGCCGGAAAGCGACCGGCATCCGCTCGCTCTCTTCTATCATGCCAACAGTCAGGCAAGCTCGATCGTGAGCAGCCCGATTACCTGACGAGCGAATTGCTCTTTTGCCGCTCCGCCGCGTTCACGAGCTGCGGAGAAGCCGGCAGCTGCAGCACGGTCGCGTGCTGGTCTTCGCACAGGCGGGTGAGCAGCACGGTCTCCCCGTCGGGGAACTCCAGCGCGTCGTGGTGCACCCTCGGCTTGCCCACGTTGATCTGCCGGAACCGAGCCACTTTCGTCCCGAGCTTGACGTGCGGGAGGAAAGCAAAAAAGCGCTCGTACCTGACGTCCTGTTCGAACGCGACCTCCGTGCCGGGTAATAGGCACACAGCCACGTCCGGCGCTCCGATGGCCGCGAATCCTCGCGTCATGGAGTTCTCGAACATCCTCGTTACCAGCTCGTCTCCGACCTTCGCGGGTCGGGATGCGACGAGATCTAGACTGTAGTCACACATTTGAAGGCACTCCTTTCGCCCGACCTGGGTCGGAGCGAGGACACGGGACGCTCGAAGGGGTCCCGGAGAATGAGTTGGGTGAAGTGCCGGGCGCCTTGCGATGGGCGTCTCGGTCGCTCTAGGCCTGTGATTTTACCCAGAGAGCGCCGCGATAAAAAGAGGCAATGGGGCGCCCATGCGACGCACGAGCGCAGGGCGCACGCCGCCGGTTGCCCGCGCGCCCCGATCGGGAGCATCATACGCCCGTGACGGTGGACGGCTGGGCCGAGATCGGGAGGTGCAGCCCGCCGCCCAACGTGACCGACAAAAAAACGTGGCCAACGAAGTCGATCCGAACTTCGGCGCCATTCCAGGGAGGTTGCGATGTCATTGCGCATGTCCTGCGGCGCCATCGCGTGCGCCGGTTTCATCACGTTGGCGCCTGC
>VAZL01000550.1 GCA_005883445.1 Alphaproteobacteria bacterium
AGATCAACGGCGCAACCAACGCCAGCGCGACAAAAAACGCGATAACGAACAGTCCGAACACTGCTCCCTTGCGGCGTAGCAGTCGACGCGTCGCGCGTGCCGCGGGCGTCTCAACGACCTCATCTTCGGTCGCGCCAACCCCGTTTATGAGCGCCGCTTCACCCATCGCTCAATCGCGCAGTCGCGGATTGACCAAGATGTAGGCCATATCGGCCAGAAGATTTAGGGCGATATAGGTCGTCGCCGTTACCAGCACGACTCCCTGAACCACCGCATAATCGCGATTGAACACCGCGTCGACGATCAGCTTGCCAAATCCCGGAATGGTGAAAATCTGCTCGGTCAGCACGGCCCCCGAAAGCAAGGTGCCGAATTCGAGCGCACCGAGGGTAATGACCGGCGTCAAAGCGTTGCGCATGGCGTGCTTGAGAATGACGCTCCGCTCGAGCAGCCCCTTGGCTCGCGCGGTGCGGACATAGTCGCTTTCCAGCACCTGCAGCATGGCGCTGCGCGTGTGCCGCATCAGAATCGCGGCAATCGCGTTGCCGAGCACGAAAGCTGGCATGATCATCGAGGCGAAGCTTACGCGCCAGTCCTCCGAGATCGGCACATAGCCCGAGGCTGGCAGCCAGCCCAGCTTCACCGAAAACAGAAAGATCAGCATGATGCCGAGCCAGAAATTCGGCGTTGAGATCCCCCATAACGCGAAGCCGTTCGCCATATAGTCCCAGATGCTGTCCTTCTTCACCGCAGAGACGATGCCCGCACCGACGCCGATGACGAGCGCGATGATGATGGCCAATGACGCGAGCTGAATAGTCACAGGGAGCTTTTCACGAATGAGCGAGAGAACCGGCTGCTTGATCCGCATCGATTCGCCGAGGTCGCCGGACAGCACGCCCTTGACCCAATAGACGTATTGGACTGGCAGCGGCTGATCGAGATGATACTGCCGGCGAATCTGCTCGATCACTTCGGGATCGCGCTCTTCCCCCGCCATGACCAGCGCCGGGTCGCCCGGTAGCAGCTGTTGCAGCGAAAAGATGATCACCGACACGAAGAACAACGTCGGGATGAGCTGCAACAGCCGTTTGCCGAGGAACGTCAGCATGGCGTTTTGACGCCTGGCGTGGAGCTTATTTCAGTTTCAATCCGACCACGCGTACGAGACCGTCAGCCATCTGCCGATAACCCTCAAGCCGCGTCGTGTGAGCGATCAGCATGCGCGGGTGATAGAGGTAGAGAATCGGCGCATCTTCCAGAATGATCTTGGTCAACTTTTCATAGATCGCCTTGCGCTGCGCCAAGTCGGAGGGAATGCGCGATTGGTCGAGCAGATTGTCGACTTCCGAGTTGCAATAGCCCGGATAATCCAATGGCGCCTTGCACTTATAGAAGACATAAACGTTGCCGTCGGGATCACTGCGGCCGCTCCAGGCGAGGAGAAAGGCCTGATACTCGCCGGCCTCGGCTTGCTTGAGCGATGTTGCGAACTCTGTCACGCGGATCCTCATATTGATGCCGACGTCGGCCGCCATCGCTTGAATCACCTCCGCGACCGCCTGCGGCTCGGCGCCCTTGGGCACCATGAAATCGACGTCGAAGGGAGCGGTGATCCCTGCCTCCTTGAGTAGCGCCTTGGCCTTGTTGACGTCGCGTTTGCGGACCGGAAGGGCCTTCTGGTAATAGGAATTTTCCGGGTTCACCCATTGATTGCCCGGAACGAATTCGCTGTTGAACACGACCTGATTGAGCGCCTCGCGGTCGATGGCGTAATCGAGCGCCTGGCGCACCTTGGCCGAGCTGCCGAGCGGATTTTTCGCCCGCTCGCCGTTCCCGACATTGATGTCAATGCCCATATAGCCGAGGCCGAGCGCGGTCGCGAGCTTGAGCTTCGGGTCCGAGCGGACATCCTTGATATCGGTCGCAAGCACCCGCTCGATCAGATCGAGGCCGCCGCTCTTGAGATTGGCGATACGCACCGTGTCCTCGACGATCGGCAAATAGACAACTCGATCGATATGGACGTTGTCCTTGTTCCAGTAATCGGCGAATTTCTCGCCGACGATTCGACCCTGCGGCACGCGTTCGACGAACTTGTACGGCCCGGCGCAGACCGGACCCAATCCGAACTTGTCGCCCGCCGCTCTTGCCGCCTTCGGCGATACCATCATGCCGGCGCGGTCGGTCAGCTGCGCGATCAGCGGAGCGAACGGCGTCTTCAGATCCAGTTTGATAGTGAGCGGATCGACGACCTCCACGCGATCGACCGCCGCGAGCTCCGGTTTGCGGAACGAGCCGGCCATGGTCATGTGGCGCTCGAGCGAGTATTTCGCCGCGTCCGCGTCGAGCTTCTCGCCGTCGTGAAATTTGACGTTCGGCCGCAGCTTGATCGTCACCGCCTTCCCGTCGGGAGCGGTCTCGTAGCCGAGCGCAAGCTGGGGGACGGCGTTGAGCTTCTCGTCGATGTCGAACAGCTTGTCGCAGAACGAGGCAAAGACGATGCGGCCGACATAGGTGCGCGCAAGCGTCGGATCGAGAACATCGGGATCCTCGGCAAGCCCGATCCGCAGCGTCGTCTGCGCGGAGACGATAGCGCTGGACAAGATCAGGAACGCGGCCGCAGCCGCAAGACGAAACGTCTTCATCGGAGCTCTCCCCTCATCCTCCCGGCGGTTCGACTTTATCAACACCCGCGCCGTCTTGCCTATTCGTCCCGCGCCGAAAAGCATTCATGAGCTGCTCCAATGCCAGGGGGAGGCCACCTCGGCGCGGAACGACGTTCGCTCCCGGCGGCAACTCGCTGGCGCGGTGGCAGGCGGTCGCATGCAAGCCTCCGAGGAGTTCCGGCCGCTCGGTCTCACAGCGCGCGACAGCGACAGGGCATCGGGTATGGAACGGGCAGCCCGCTGGCGGATGCAGCGCGCTCGGCATCTCACCGCGCAAGATGATTCGTTCGCGCATGGCGCCCGGCGCGGGCACCGGAATAGCGGAGAGAAGTGCGCGGCTATAGGGATGCCGCGGATTTGCAAACAAAGCTTCGTTGGGTCCGATCTCGACGATGCGGCCAAGATGCATCACCGCGATGCGGTCGGCAATGTGCTTCACCACCGCCAGATCGTGCGAAATGAATATGTAGGCCAGCCCAAGCCGCCGCTGCAGGTCGCGCAAGAGATTGAGCACCTGCGCGCGGATAGAGACATCGAGCGCCGATACCGGTTCGTCGCAGACGATGAGCTTGGGCTCGACCGCAAGCGCGCGCGCAATAGCAATGCGTTGGCGTTGCCCGCCTGAGAATTCATGCGGATAACGGCGCGTCAAGCGCGGCTCGAGGCCGACCAGCCGCAAAAGCTCGTTCACGCGCTCCGCGCGGCGCGATCGCGGCACGACATCGTGCAACGCAAGCGGCTCGGCGAGAATTTGCCCGACGGTCATGCGCGGATTGAGCGAGGCATAGGGGTCCTGGAAGATGAGCTGCGCGTTGCGGCGCAGCGGCCTGAGCTCACGCTCCCTGAGGTCCGTGACATCGCGACCGTCGAACCGGATGCGTCCCGCCGTTGGTTCGATCAGCCTCAGCACCAATCGGCCGAGGGTCGATTTACCGCAGCCGGATTCGCCCACGAGCGCGAGTGTTTTGCCGGCCTCGAGCGAAAAGCTCACCCCATCCACGGCGGTCACGATTGCGGTCGGACGGCCGAGAACCGAGCGACGAGCGACGAACTGGCGGCCGACGTCCTCGACCTCGAGCAGAGGCGCGCTCATGAGAGAACCTGCTCGAGCGGCGCGCGGATGCAGCGCGATGCGTGGCCGGGACCAACCGGCACGATCGGAGGTGGAGCGTGCGTGCAAATCTCGCGCACGAATGGACAGCGCGGAGCGAAGCGGCATCCTCTCGGGAGCGCCGCCATGTTCGGCACCATGCCGTCGATGGCGGCGAGCTCGTCGACGCTCCAATCGAGCCGTGGAATGGAGCCGAGGAGACC
>VAZL01000551.1 GCA_005883445.1 Alphaproteobacteria bacterium
TGGCGTGGCGCGAATCTGTTATTGTGCACCTGGACTAACTACATGATCTGGAACGCGTAAAGGGCGTCAAGATGAGCAAGTCTGTTAGCCTTAGGGATGTGCCCGGCAAGTTTCTTGATCAGCGCAAGTGGCGCGCTCTTCGGAAGTTTACCTCCCAGGAGCTGATTGCGCTGACTTACATCAACGCGCCATATCTCGACGAAGACAATTCGGGGAATTTCTTTTGGGACCGTCTTAGATCGGGCGAGGATGCCATCCGTTGCTACCACACCGGGAGATCTTTGCTGCAACAGTGCAGACAGTTTCTGAATGCAGGGCGATTGGTAGCATCAGGGGTCGACCGAAGTTCCGGCGCAAGAAGGACCATATCCGCAAGTGAATGGGTCAACCTTTGGCCGATGTTTGCGACGAACACGGCGACCGGGCCGGATCAAGTCTTTGACGATATCAAAGTTTTTCAAGCGGAACGCCGGAATACATCTCAAGAGACATTATCTTCCGAATGCGTCGCTTGGCTGAAGGAACAACGGACCGCTGGTCCGGGCGAAAAGAAGACGACGCTTTACGAGTATGCCCGCCGCAGGTTTGGAAACAGCCTAACACACGCCATATTTGACGCGGCGTATCTGGCTGCTTTTGCGCGCCGCCGTGGGAGGCCAAAGAAATCCTCTATCTGATCACAAAGATAAAATCGTCGATTTTTGCCATCTAGCTTTGCTGCAGATTCGGTGCTGAAACCTGGCCGCTAATCTGGGAAAGGAGTCGCTTTGCGGCGCACCTTCTCATAACAGCGGCATAAGGCGATGCGTGGTTCAGTTCGCATACAAAATTCCTCTCTGGAAGGTAAAGTTACCTTCCTTCCGATAAGTGCTTTGGCGACCAATCCGAGGAATGCCCGGACGCATTCACCGCGGCAAATCCAAGAGATCGCGCGTTCCATCGAGAGGTTTGGCTTCAATAATCCAGTCCTAATCGACGAACGCAATCAGATCCTCGCGGGCCATGGCCGCGTAGAAGCTGCCAAGCTGCTCGGTCGCAAAAGGGTGCCGACCCTGCGCATCGGCCACCTCAGCGACCAGGATAAACGCGCCTTTGTAATCGCTGACAACAGACTTGCCGAAAAGGCCGGCTGGGACCCGGAAATTCTGGCCATCGAATTACAAGGTCTCATCGAGTTGGACTTTGATGTGGAATTGATCGGCTTCAGCATTCCCGAGGTCGAGATGATCTTGGATGCGGCCAGCCCGCCCGCCAATAATACGGCCGATGATGAGATTCCGGACGTTACGCCAAGTCGCATCGTCAGCAAGCCAAACGACTTGTGGATCCTTGGTGAACACCGGCTCATTTGTGGTGACGCTCGTCGGCGGGAGTCGTTCACAGCACTGCTGTCCGGCGAGGCCGCCAGGCTTGCTTTTATAGACCCACCTTACAACGTGCCGATTCGCGGCCACGTCTCCGGCAAGGGCCGAATCAAACACCGAGAATTTGTGCAGGCCAGCGGCGAGAAAACATCCGCGCAGTTTGCAAAATTCCTCGAAGATGCTTTAGGCCTGCTCGCCGAACACTCCGCGGACGGCGCAATCCACTTCGTGTGCACGGATTGGCGCCATCTGGATGAGATGCTGACCGCCGGCCGGCGCGTCTACCCGGAGCTCAAGAACCTTGTCGTTTGGAATAAAACCAATTGCGGCATGGGGTCGTTCTACCGCAGCCAGCACGAACTGATCTTTGTCTGGAAGCACGGCCGCGGCAAGCACATGAACAATATCGAGCTCGGACAACATGGACGTAACCGCAGCAATGTCTGGACCTATGCCGGGGCGAACGTGTTCGGTGCAGATCGGCTCGATGAGCTTGCCATGCACCCCACGGTCAAGCCGGTCGCGCTCGTAGCCGACGCCATCCGGGACTGCTCCCGCCGCGGCGATCTCGTCCTCGACAGCTTTGGCGGCAGCGGCACGACTCTTATCGCCTGCGAAAGGACCAACCGGCAAGCGCGCTTGATCGAGCTCGACCCGATCTACTGCGATCAAATTGTTCGGCGCTGGCAGAAGCTTACGGGACGAAAGGCCGTGCAGGCGGTCACCGGTGTGGCGTTCGATCACGCTAACAAATCCCACAATGCCGACGGCCGCTCATGAGTCGAAGACGTGGATCGGTGGACACAGCGCGCACGAAGAAAGGCGACGCGCCCGCCAGAGGAAAGCCCGACCGGGCCTACGTCGTCGGGTATGGACGCCCGCCCACCGAGTCGCGGTTTCAGCCGGGTACCTCAGGTAATCCGAGGGGTCGAAGGAAGGGCAGTAAAAATCTCAAAACTCTGATCCGGAAAGCACTGACGGCGAGTATTTCTATTCGAGAGGGTACCAAGACCCGGTGGGTCAGCAAGATCGAAGGCGTGGTGCTGCATCAGCTACAAAGCGCGCTCAAGGGTGATGATCGATCCGCAATGGCCGTCATTAAGATGGCAATGCAAATGGGCCTGCTCGAAGAGCCGGCCAGCAACGCTGTCGAGGATACCGCGTTAAGCGGGGCCGATGAGCGCATTCTTGAAGAACTTCTAGGCCGCCATAGCGCCAAACGTCGATGAACAGCCGCAGGTCAGTAAAGGCGAACTTGATGACCCCGGGTCAGGAACCCGCTCAGGCTCTTATTGCCAAGCTCAGCCCTGAGGGTCGGCGCCGATATGTCGATTTGATACTAGCACGGGATTTTTCCGCCTTCGTCACGAAGGTGTTCGAGACCGTGTCGCCCGGCGATGTGTACCTTCCGAACTGGCACATCGATGCCATGACGTATGCGGCCGGACGTGTGATGGATGGGACGATCAAGCGGCTGATCACAACCGTACCGCCCCGCCATCTCAAATCCATCGTTTTCTCGGTTGCCCTGCCCGCCTTTCTTCTCGGACGCGATCCGACCAATCGCATCATATGCGTGAGTTATAGCAGCGAACTTGCCGTGAAACACGCGAATGACTTTCGCGCTGTCATGACTGCTGAGTGGTATCGGCGCGTTTTTCCTGCAACCAAAATCAGCCGGGAGAAGGACACCCAGTACGAGACCATGACCACCGCCCGCGGCTACCGTTATGCCACATCGTTGCACGGAACCTTGACGGGGCGCGGCGCGGACCTCATCGTACTGGACGATCCACAAAAGCCGGACGAGGCGTTATCGGAAGCGCATCGCAACAGTGCTGGCCAATGGTTCGATACCACCCTTCTCTCTCGCCTCGATTCGAAGTCCGACGGCGCGGTGGTGATCGTCATGCAGCGGCTGCATGAAGACGATTTGGCTGGCCGCCTGCTCGAAAAGGGCGGATGGCCTCACCTCAAGATCCCGGCCATTGCGGAGCAGGACGAGCGTATTCCGATCGGCCCGAGACGCATTTATAGGAGAAAAGCCGGCACCGTGATCGATCCACGACGTGAATCGCTGGAAGACCTTGAGCGCTTGAAACAGCAAATGTCCGAACTGTTCTTTTCGGCGCAGTATCAGCAGGAGCCGATTCCCCTTGCCGGCAACATCATCAAGGCGGAGTGGTTCAAGGAATACGAGATCGCTCCAGCTTATAGCAATAACGATCTTCTGATTATCAGTCTCGATACCGCGATGAAAGGCACGCCACTGGCCGACTATTCCGTTGCTACGGTCTGGCTCGCCCGCGGTGACCACAGCTACCTGCTCGATCTGTGGCGCGAGCGCGTCGATTATCCCGACCTCAAGCGTGCCGTATCGCGGCTTCGCGAGAAGTACGCCGGGGCGGCGCTCTTGGTCGAAGACAAGGGTTCCGGGACAAGCCTGATCCAAGATCTCAGAGCGGAAAACCGAGCCGTTATCGGGATAAACCCGGAAGGAGACAAGCTGACACGCGCCGCCAAGACCTCGGCGCAATTCGAGGCCGGCGCGGTATTCTTCCCCAAGGCGGCGCCTTGGCTCAGCGGGCTCAAGGCCGAGCTACTCGGTTTTCCCAATGTCAGGTATGACGATCAGGTCGATTCGGTTACACAGGCACTGGCTTGGATCGAGAAAAGAAAACAGAGCTATGCCCCGACAGTTTGTCCGGTTCTCGTTCGTGTTCACAACCCATATCGGGAGGCGTTCCCGGATTATCGCGACGTTCCCCTATAACCGGTTGGGTTTCGGGGGCTGTCACTCAAGGCGCTCGAGACACCGAAGAGCGGGCGCAGCGGACATCGCCGGCGATGCGCCGGAATTAGTACTGGAAGGGCACCGAAGTGCCTACTCGCCGCTCCTGCTCAGCCCAGCAATAGGGCAGCGCGCGGGCGAGCTTTGTGAGGGTGAGATCGGCAGGCGCGGTGCCCTCGAGCAGTGCCGACACGATCCGGGGTGAGACGAAGGCGAGCGGCGCCAGCAGGCTGATGTGCCGCTCGGCCTTTCCTTCCCGCCGGGCGATGACGACGAAACTGGCGACGCGGCCGTGCGCCAAATCGTCGATCCATTGGCGGGCCTTGGCGATCGCAATCAGGAGCGCCTCGCGGCGGTTAGCTCTGATCGGCGTGTTGTGCGCGGGCACATGGATGATGCCCTTAACGGCGGCGGGGACAGGGCTGGTCCAGGGGACCGTCATTTACAGGGTGGTCGGCTTGCCTGGGCTCGATGGGTTCGGGCAGCCGAAGCTCGAGATGGTTCGGGGTCAATGTCACACGCTCGAGATGGCGCTCGAGGAGGTCGCGATCATTGTCGGACAATCGCTCCCCGGCCCCGCAGGCGTTGAGGTGCTTGCACAGCGCCGTAACGACAAGCGCCTCAATCTCTGCAGCGGGAACGCGGCTGATTAATCCGCTTGGCTGGGGCTTCCTCTGCAGCACGGCCTGAGAGACGTAATAGCGGTAGCGGACGCCACCCTTGTTGGCATGCGTTGGACTCATGCGGTTGCCCCGATTGTCAAAGAGGCGACCGCTCAGGATGGCGGGCGCGCCCCATAGCCGGCAGCGCCGCGCCACTGCCTGGGCTGTGAGCTTGGCCTGCACCGCCTCGAACAGCGCGAAATCGAGAATGGGCTCGTGCTCACCGCGGTGAACCTCGCCCCGGTAGACCACCTCGCCGATATAGAAGCGGTTCTTGAGCAGATAAGCGAGCGCCCCTACGCCAAAGCGGCGCCCGCCGAGGGTCCGGCCGTTCGAGAGCTGCCGCGGCTTGCTGCGAATGCCCCGACAATCGAGGTCCTCCGCCAGCGCGCGGATGGAGCCAAGCTCCAGATAGCGGCCAAAGATCGTTCGAACCGACGCAGCCTCGGCTTCGACCACAACGATCTTCTTATCTACGGCCGCGTAGCCGAGCGGCACCGGGCCACCGACCCAAATGCCTTTGCGCTTAGAGGCCGCGATCTTGTCGCGCACCCGCTCGCCGATTAGCTCGCGTTCGAACTGGGCAAAGGACAGCAGCACATTCAGCGTGAGCCGCCCCATGCTGGAGCTGGTGTTGAACGACTGCGTGACGGATACGAACGACACGCTGTGCGTGTCGAACAGCTCGATCAGCTTGGCAAAATCCGCCAGCGAGCGAGTAAGACGGTCGACTTTGTAGACCACCACAGTATCGATTTTGCGGGCACGGACATCCGCCAGGAGCGCCTGCAGGGCTCGCCGTTCCAGCGAGGCCCCGGAGAGCCCGCCGTCATCATAATGGTCGGATACAAGCCGCCAACCTTCGGATGCTTGGCTCTTGA
>VAZL01000552.1:0-3612 GCA_005883445.1 Alphaproteobacteria bacterium
AAAGTTCAGCCGTCCACCGCTCAGCACCGCCTCGCCGATCTTGAAGCGCTTGCCGACGAGATGATTGAGCGGCACGCCGAGCGTCGTGAGATTGCGGCGATGTTCTGCGGGCGCAATCTCAACCTTCTCGCCTGGAAACGGCGGATCGCCGCGGGCAATCGCGTCGAGCACTTCCATTTCGATGAGCGTGACCTCGCGCACGTCGGGTTTTGGCGAGTAGGTGCCGATGCCATTGAAATACCGATCGCCTTCGATCCCTCGACCGGCGATCAGCTTGGCTTCGCGAAGCTCCTCCATCGCGAGCGACGCTCTTGCGGCGATATGAATATGGAGCAGGCGGCCGGACCAGCTCATCGCTTCTCACCGGGCCGCTCGTTCGCGGGCGGCGACCGACACTCCGCGACCGCGCACGCCGCGGGCTTATTCCGCCGCCTGCCGCGACGGCGGTCGGACGCTCGCGAGCCCGTCCGCCTCGGTCGCGGAGATGGTCGTGCGTACCATCAGCCGCGCCTCGTGCGCGGGCCATGGCCGGCCGCGATGCATGGTGGCGCGGTTGTCCCACATGACGACGTCACCCTTGCGCCAGCTGTGCACGTAGCTGAGCCCGGGCGCGGTCGCCGCATCCATCAGCTCGCCGAGCACCTTTTGCGCCGCCGCTTGCTCCATGCCCTCGATCGCGTAGGCGTGCGAGGCAATGTAGAGCGCGTTGCGGCCGTTCACCGGGTTCTTCCACGCCAAGCGCCAGCATTGCGGCGGCAGCGCCGCGCGCTCCTCGGCGCTCGCGAGGTCGGACGCGATCTTGCCGCGCGAATGGGCATAGTCGTGCCAGGCGAAGGAGTTTTCGAGCTGCTTGCGCAACACCTCCTCGAGCCGCTCCCAGGCGAGACGGGTCGAGACGTATTCGGTCTCGCCGCCCCGCACCGGGATGACCCGCGCGGAGAGCACCGAGGCGAGCGCGGGCACGCGCTTGAAGGTGCTGTCGGTGTGCCAGAGCTGGTTCGCCTTGTTGCGTAGCGCCAGCCGGTGATCCGCCGGCACGACATTGCCGCTTTCGTCGATGGTGCTCAGGATCACGAGGTTCGTGCCGGCGCCCAGCGAGCCGACCTTGGTGATCTCGAGCGGCCCGAACCGGCGCGAGAAGGCGAGCTGCGCCTCGTCGGTCACCTCCTGGCCGCGAAAGACAATGACCGAATGCTGCTCGAGCGCCGCGCGCGCCTCTTTGTAAGCGGCGTCGTCCGCCGCGATCTCAGCAAGCGTCACGCCACGCAGCTCGGCGGCGAAGCCCGGACCTAGCGGGGCGATCTCCATCGGCGAGCCCTCCGTTGCTTCGATTGCTCAACTTCCCACAAGATCAGCCAGCCCGCAAGGAAGCGCGCCCGCGCGCGCACAAATGCCGTTTGCAACGGCGTCGCATGTGGATAGCATTTCCGCATGCATTCGGGGGCCACCATGCTCGAGCCATGCGACCTCGTCGGTCCGATGTTCTCGTTCGCCATCGGCGCGGTTGAATGAGCGCGCCAAGTCCTAAGAACGTTCTCGCCGAGCTGCTGCGCGCAGCCGGCCATCCGGATGCAACCGCGGGCGTAATCGAACTCCCGGGGACGGCGCCCGTGCTGCCCTCCTCGTTCGCGGTCGACGCCGCGGCGCAAGCGACCATCGCTGCTGCGGCGCTGGCAGCCAATGAGCTCTGGCGGCTGCGCACCGGTCGCCGCCAGGATGTCAGCGTCGACATGCGCAGCGCCGCGATCGAATTCCGCAGCGAACGCTACCTGCGCGTCGATGGAAAGCCGCCGTCCGAATATCACGACCCGATCGCGGGACTCTATCGCTGCGGCGATGGGCGTTGGGTGCGGCTTCATACCAATTTGCCCCATCATCGCGACGGGGTGCTCGCTCTGCTCGGCTGCAGCCATGACCGCGCGGCCGTCCAGCGCGCCCTCGATCAATGGCGCGGCGAGGCGCTCGAGACTGCCGCCGCCGACGCCGGCCTGGTGGTGACCGCGTGCCGGTCGTTCGCCGAATGGGACGCGCATCCGCAGGGCCGCGCGATCGCGCGCCTGCCGCTCTTCACCATCGATCAGATCGGCGATGCACCGGCGCAGCCCATGGGCGCGGCCGATCGCCCGCTCGCGGGCGTCAAGGTGCTCGACCTGACGCGCATCATTGCCGGTCCGGTGTGCGGCCGCACCCTCGCGGCACATGGAGCCGACGTGTTGCTGATCACCGCGTCGCACCTGCCGTCGATGCAGCCGCTCGTCATCGACACCGGACGGGGAAAATTGTCGACGTCCATCGATCTGCGCCAGAGCAGCGGGCGCGAGACACTTGCCGCGCTGCTGCGCGGAGCGGACGTCTTCGTGCAGGGCTATCGGCCCGGCGCCATCGCGGCGTTCGGCTTCGGCCCGCAAGAGGTGGCGCGCATCCGGCCCGGCATCGTCTACGTCTCGCTCTGCGCCTACGGCCACGAAGGCCCATGGGCGGGTCGACGCGGGTTCGATTCGCTGGTGCAGACGGCGAGCGGCTTCAATGCCGCCGAAGCGGAAGCTTTCGGCGCACGCGAGCCGAAACCTCTGCCGGCACAGGTGCTCGACCACGCCACGGGTTACCTGATGGCGTTCGCCGCCATCTCGGCGCTGGCGCGACGCGCCGAGCGCGGCGGTAGCTGGCACGTTCGTACCTCGCTGGCGCAGACCGGCTACTGGTTTCGCCAACTCGGACGCGCCGACGGCCTCACGTGTCCCGACCCCGGCTTCGACGACGTGCGCGACCGCTTGGAAGACACGCCCTCCGGCTTCGGCACGCTGACGGCCGTGCGCCACGCCGCCGTCATGACCGAAACGCCGCCGCGCTGGGTCCGGCCGACGGTTCCACTCGGCACCCACGCGCCCGCGTGGCCGTAGTTGACCGATTGACCTCGGTTGACCGTGCCGCCTTTGACCCCAGAGCGGACATCCGCCCGTGATGGGGCGCACAATCTGCGCTGATGGCAATAGCCGGCGGCTATGGCGGCGGCTGCAGGGAATCTCCAGGGAATCTCCAGGAAAATCGGAGCCAGGCTGCAAGCCTGTCATCCGGCTTGTGGCTAGCCTGCCACGTGCCGCGGCAATCGCGGACGGCGGTCCGGTTTCCTCGGAGTGACGATATTGGGGACCCCAGGGCAGGCGTTGGTTCCCACATCGCTTCTGCTGCGTGCGGACGAGGTGATGGATTGAGACGGCGCGACTTCATCATACTGCTCGGCGGCGCGGCCGCTGCATCGCCGCTCGCGGCGCGGCCGCGGCAGGCCGAGCGGATGCGGCGCATCGGCGTGCTCATGGGATACCCCGAGGGTGATCCGCAAGCTCAAGCCAATATCACAGCGCTGTTGCAAGGCCTCCAAAACCTGGGTTGGATTGAAGGACGCGATGTCCAGATCGACTATCGTTGGGCTGGCGGCGATCCCGACAAGGCTCGCACCCTTGCAAGAGAGTTGATCGCCATGATGCCCGACCTAATGGTGTCCAGTACGAACCAAGTGACGCAGATCCTTCAGCAAGAAACGCGCACCATACCGATCGTATTCGCATTCGTCGGCGACCCGGTTGGCAGCGGCTTTGCGGCGAGTCTGGCACG
>VAZL01000552.1:3849-5306 GCA_005883445.1 Alphaproteobacteria bacterium
GTGACGCTGGGAAACCGCAACCTCATGATCGAGCTGGCGGTCCGATACCGCCTCCCTGCGGTTTACAGCGATCGCTACTTCGCGGAGAGCGGAGGCTTGGTATCGTTCGGCAACAATGCGGCGGATCTGTTCGGGCGCGCGGCAACGTATGTCGATCTCATTCTCAAGGGTGCGAACCCCGCGGACCTGCCGGTTCAGTTGCCGACCAAATTCGAGCTGATCGTAAACCTCAAGACTGCAAAGACGCTCGGATTGACCATTTCGGAATCGTTTCTCACCCGCGCCGACGAGGTGATCGAATAACGGCGGTCTTTGCCGGGTTTATGTCGCCCTTTGGCACAAAGCAGAGCTGGCGAGGCCCGTCTGCTATTTGTCGGCTTTCGAAAGCAAAGCAGACCCCGGCCGGCGATTCCGCTATCGCGATTTTAAGAGCACGCGTCCGAGGAGACGGCGAAAAACGGGCGTGGCCCGCGTGCGGATACCCGGCGCTGCATTATTTCTTGCCGTGTGACGTAGCTCACTCATCGCTCGCAATTTCCCCCTCTAAAGTTCGAGATAGCGAAAGTGCGCTCTGGTGCAAGGAGGCGACATGGCACAGGAACCAGATAGCCTTGCATTCAGGTTCGCGGCCGTCCTTGTGTTGGCGGTGATCATCTTGGTGGTCATGACATTGGCCGCTCCCCCGTGTCCTGCGAACGATACGGCTGCGCTGATCCCGTCAAGCGACCCGATCTACCGGGCTCAATATTTGAATTTGTACTAAGACCCCGGTGCTCGGCGTTCCGTACTCCCAAACGTCGATCAGGACGCTACCCGCTTGGTGATCGCCGCCTTTGCTGCGATGCGCGGCCCCGAGCTGCTATACTTGCGACGGGTGCGAACGGGAAAACCGATGATGATTTGAGGCCAAGCTTGCTATTGCAGGGAGGAATCCATGTCTTACGCGCGCGAGCCTGTTCTGCAGCCTGTCCCGATCGAAAGCCTGCATCCCACCCAGATCACTGTAGGCATGCGCGAGGTCGAGGAAAGACGCAAACGCTTACGAAAGCAGAAGCCACAGAAGATCGGGTCGTTCATTGGCCGCCACATGATACCCGTCGTGCTGGGGCCGAAGAAGCGCCACTACGTTATCGACCATCATCATCTTTCACTCGCGCTGCACAAAGAGGGATTGCGGGACGTTCTCGTCACCGTTGTGCTCGACCTGAGCGCGCTGGACCTCAACGCCTTTTGGACCGTGCTCGATCACAAGAGCTTGGTTTATCCCTTCGACGCGCAGGGCCGCCGCCGGGATTTTGCCGACATCCCGAAGACCGTCATGCAGTTGAAGGACGATCCGTTCCGTAGCCTCGCCGGCGAGTTGCGGCGGGCGGGCGGTTTTGCCAAGGACACCACCCCGTTCAGCGAGTTTCTGTGGGCGGATTTTTTCCGCCGCAAGATCAAGAGGAAGGCGGTCG
>VAZL01000553.1 GCA_005883445.1 Alphaproteobacteria bacterium
CGCCGCAAGCGCGACGCGAATCTTCTCGGGATCGGTGGAGCCGGCTCGGTTTATCGCATCGAGCAGGGTCATAACGGCGGTGAAGTTGCGAGCTGGAACGTCTGAAAGATCACGTCCATTCGAATGCTTCTTGAAGATGGCGTTGATCTTGGGAAGAAGCGGGATGCGGCTTTCGAGGTCGGCGTTGTACGGAGACCGGGTGATCGCGCCGTCCGCGTCCCTGCCCATAATGCTGATGAACGTTGGGTCGGTAAACCCGGCGTTCTGGGCGACTATGAGCTTTGGATTGTAATCCAGATCCTTGGCGGTACGGAGCAGCAGGAAGGTATCCGACGTATAGGACGACGGCATCAAAACGTCGGCGTCGGCGGCCTTGAGCCGCTGCACCTCCGCAGTCAGTGACGTCGTCTGGGCTTTGTAGGCGATTTTTTCAAGGACCCTAAAACCGCGCTCCCTGGCAAGCCGCTCCTGAACTTTTGCGCTGTCGGTGCCGTAGGCGGTATCCTCGTGAAAGAGAGAAACGGATTGGAATTTCCTGCCAGACTGGGCTGCGAAATCCTTCAAGAAGTCGAACATCAGCTCGCTGAAGTTCTCGTCGGTCGGGGTGGTCCGGAAGAAATACTTAAGCCCGCGCTGCGTGAGCGCCGGCTGGGTGGAATCTCCATTGATGAAGGGGACTCCCGCGCGCTCGGCGGCTTGGCTTGCCGCGGCGGTCACTGATGAGAAGTAGGCCCCAATAAGTGCCTGGACCTTCTCCTGCGCGATGAGACGCTCCGTTTCGCTTTGGCCCACCTCCGGCTTGCCCTGATGGTCGACGACGACGAGGACGACCTTGGCGCCGCCGAGGCCCGGCAAGCCCTTGTTCTTGGCGAGCACCAGCGGGAGGTCAGCGCCCTCGTTGACGATCTCTGCGGCCGTCTTGATCGCGGCTACGGCATCGATGCCGATCTGCGCGGTCGGGCCCGACAACGGATAGAGCGCGCCAATCTTGACCTCTTGCTGCGCTATCGCTGATGCTGCGCCAGTCAGCATTGCGACCCACGCGAAAACAACGATTCTGAGTTTCATAGCGGCGCTCCGTTCGACCTCGTACTAGTGCGGTTAAGTTGAACTTCGTATCATCGGGACAGCAAACTCGTGTGGCGATTTCAAATGCCAAACCGCTTCCTGAGTGGGAGACCGGTGCTGGATTGGACCGTGTTTTGCATGTGCTCGTCAACTCAATTTAGTTTCTTAGAGATGTGCGCGCGCTGATGTCCAGAGACCTCATCCTACAAGCCGTCATCAGTGGGCTTCTGATGGGATTGATTTATGCGCTTGTGGCGGTCGGCCTGACCCTAATTTTTGGCCTGATGGAAATTGTCAACTTCGCGCATGGTGAGTTTCTCATGCTCGCCATGTTCACGGCATTCTGGTTCTGGGCTCTTGGCGGTCTTGATCCAATGCTGTCGCTGCCACTCGTAGCGATTCTGCTCGCGGTTGCCGGCATATTGGCGCACTTCGGCATCATCCGGCGGCTGTTGAAGGCGCCCATGCTCGCCCAGGTCTGCGGCACGTTCGGCCTCGGGGTCGCGCTGCGTGCCGGCGCCCAATTCCTCTGGACGCCTGACTTTCGCACCATCACCAACCCGTTCATTGCCGGGCGCGTGCAAATCGGCCCAATCTTCATCGGCCAACCCCAGTTGATCTCTGGCGGCATCTGCCTGTTGTCTTTCGCCGCACTCTGGTGGTTCGTCACCCGCACCGAAACGGGTTTGGGTCTCCAGGCAACCGCGCAGGATCGCCAGGCGGCAGCTGTGATAGGGATTCCGACCGAGCGCATGTTCGCGTTGGGTTGGGCGATCGGACTCGGCTGCGTCGGGATCGCCGGCACCATGCTCTCGACCTTCTATTACATTTTTCCCGAGGTCGGCACGAATTTTGCTCTGCTGGCATTCGTTGCCGTGGCGCTCGGCGGGTTCGGCAGCATCGCCGGCAGCCTTCTCGCTGGCATATTGATCGGACTTGTCGAGTCGCTCGGTGGGCTCTTGCTCGATCCGTCATACAAGACGCTGATCGTGTTCGCACTCTATCTTGCAGTCGTCATTTTCAGGCCGCACGGCCTGTTCGGTCGTTTCTAGCGATGTCGGGCAGTCGCACGGACATGCTGAAAACGGCGCGGGCCGAACCGCTTTGGCCACGGCCGCCGCTGTGGGTGTCCGCGCTCGGCGCGGCGGCGCTCGCGCTCTTGATCGCCTATCCTTTCATCTTCACGACGTCGTTTTCCCAGCACCTGATGATTCTCATTTTGTTGTACGCCCTCATGGCCCAGTCCTGGAACGTGGTCGCGGGACTGTCCGGCCAGATCAGCCTCGGGCAGGCAATTTTTTTTGGAATCGGCGCGTACTCTTCGACCGTTCTCTTCGCGAAATACGGCGTTACGCCCTGGGTGGGATTGATGGTCGGCATGCTGCTCTCGGCACTCGCCGCCGTTGCCATCGGGGTGCCGACGTTACGCCTGCGCGGGCACTATTTCGCGATCGCCACGCTGCTCATCGGCTCCGGCGTGCAGATCGTCTTTCAGCGATGGGACTGGGTGGGCGCAGCGTCCGGGCTGTACGTGCCGATCGAACGCGCCTCGCCTTGGTTTTATCTGCAATTCCACACGAGCAAAGTGCCCTACTATTACCTCGCCCTGGGTGCGGTGGCGATCGGCTATCTGGTGGTGTGGAAGCTGCGTCGCAGTCGGCTGGGCTTCCGCCTGCAGGCATTACGGGATGAACCGGATGCAGCCGCAAGCCTCGGCATCGCGATCGCACGCCACAAGGTGCTGGCGTTCATGATCTCCGCCGCGATGATGTCAGTCGCGGGCACATTTTATGCGCAATATGTGCTGGTCCTTGACCCGGAACGACTGTTTTCGGCAGAGATTTCCATCATTGTCCTCCTCATGACCGTACTTGGCGGGAGCGGTACGTTATGGGGCCCAGCGCTGGGAGCAGCGATCCTGGTGCCCTTGTCGGAATACAGTCGGATCTGGTTCGGCGGCACGGGCCGGACAATCGATCTCATCCTCTACGGCATCTTGATACTGCTAGTGTGCATGTGGCGGACGAGCGGGATTCTCAGCCTGTTGGAAGAGCGCATTCGTCGCCGCGCGGAAATGCCATGAGCCCGCTGCTCGACGTCAGCGGCCTGACGAAGCGCTACGGCGGGGTGACCGCCAACGCTGATATCGTCTTTGATGTGAACGAGGGCGAGATCGTCGGCATCATTGGTCCGAATGGCGCCGGCAAATCGACGCTGTTCGATCTGATCACCGGCTTCCAACAGCCCGACGGCGGTCGCGTCTTGCTGGACGGCCACGACATCACAGGCCTGCGGCCCGATCGCATCAGCCGCTTGGGTGTCGCCCGCACCTTCCAAAAGCTGAAACCGTTCATCGACCTGACGGTCACAGAAAACGTCATCGTCGGGGCGCTCGCCCACACGTCGGATATGAAAACCGCGCGCGACCGAGCGCTGGAGTCGCTTGCCTTCGTGGACCTGCTGGAGAAGCGCAATAACTTCGCGCGCGAACTCTCCACCGGACAACGCAAGCGGCTCGAACTCGCGCGCGCGCTTGCCATGAGCCCGCGGCTTATCCTCATGGACGAAGTTACCGGCGGCGTCGACCAGCGCTCCATCGTCGGGCTCATCGCGCTCGTGCTCGAGCTCAAGCAGCGGGGCGTCACCGTCGTGATGATCGAGCACAACATGCAGGTGATCATGCGCTTGGCCGATCGCATCCTGGCACTACACGCGGGGCGGCCCATCGCCTTCGGTGCGCCTGAGCAGGTGCGCAGCGAGCCCGCTGTCGTCGACGCCTACCTCGGGACCGTCACCGATGCTGCTTGAGGTTAGCGATCTCGAAGTCGCCTACGGCGACTACCAGGTGGTCTGGGGCGTATCGCTCTCGGTTGCCGCCGGGGAAAGCGTGGCGCTGCTCGGCCCCAACGGGTCCGGCAAAAGCACGGTCGTCAACACTATCAGCGGTCTGCTCGCCGCCAAGGCAGGCGAAATTCGCTTCGACGGAGCGAGTCTCAAGGCCCGACCAACGCACGTGCGGGCAAGCCTGGGCATCGCTCACGTCCTTGAACGCCGGCGTGTTTTTCCACACCTGACTGTGTTGCAGAATTTGACGCTGGGGGCATGGCATTCGGCAGCAAAGGCAGCGCGCGCACGAACCTTGGAACGAGTATTCGCGCTCTTTCCGCGTCTGTTGGAGCGCAAGAACCAGCTCGCACGTACCCTTTCAGGCGGCGAGCAGCAGATGCTTGCTCTTGGCCGTGGCCTCATGGCCCTTCCGCGACTGCTCATGGTCGATGAGCCGTTCCTCGGACTCGCGCCGGGCGTCGTCGAGCAGATGAAGTCGGTGTTCCAGGCGCTTCAGGCGGAGGGCATCGCGATCTTGTTCATCGAACAAAACGTTCGACTCGCGCTTTCCATGGCCGGCCGGGGTTACATTCTGGAAAGCGGGCGTCTCGCGATTGCGGGAGAAGCGCCCACCCTAATCA
>VAZL01000554.1 GCA_005883445.1 Alphaproteobacteria bacterium
CTTGTCAGCGCTATGCGCAACGCTGCCGCTGCTCGGCGAGCTCCAGCCACTGGTGCGCAAGCTTTTCATAGCGCCGCTTGCTTTCCTCGTGCCAGCGGTGCGCAAGATCTCGGTCCTCTACCATGTGCGTACAGGACTTCTCTGTCCTCGGCTCAAGCCAGACCGAGCCATTACGAGGTGCGGGGAAATTCATCGTCATGGCGATCTCCACCTTCCACTATGGATAGGAGACTAGTGCGATCGTTGCGTTCACGCCGTGATGGCCATCACAAAAAAGCGCTTTTCGCGCGCACCCGGCGCCGACGACATCATTCTAGCTCTGTGATGCCTCTCAGCGTCGAACGTAGCTCACAACCGACCGCGGCGATCCCTGCTTGTGGTCGGGGCTTAAGCCGTTGCAGCACGGACAATTCCCGAAGCTTCATGACACACGCCGACCCCGCGGCCTCCTTACTTTTTCGGCTCGGCACGCTCGTGCTTATGCCGGCCTCCGCCCGATAGGTTTTTGCTATGGGGATTCTTGAGCAACTGTCGCATTGCGGCAGCTTGAGCACGGAGATGTTGGCAAAACCCGATCAGTATGCAACATCATTGTTTTGATGGAAACAATAAGCAACATTTATAGTAATGCGCAGCCTCAATCTCGATCAACTGCGGGCATTCGTAGAGGTGGTTGAACGCGGCAGTTTTACGGCGGCGGCCAAGGAATTGAACCTCACGCAACCTGCGGTGACGCATCAGGTCCAGGAACTGGAGCGGCGCTTCCAGGTGGCCCTCGTGGAGCGTTTCGGCAAGCGGGCGTATCTGACGCAAGCGGGCGAGAAACTGATCGAACACGCTCGCAGTCTCTTGGACGAAGATTTGCGCACGCAAGTGGCGATGCGCCAGTTCGGCGACGGATGGCTTGGCCGGGTGCGCGTCGGCACCAGTATGACCGTGCTCATGTACGTGCTGCCACCGATCCTGCAGCAGCTCAAGACCGATCATCCGCAACTGGAGATCAATCTCAAAGCAGGTTTGACGACCGCAACGCTGCAAATGCTCAAGACCAACGCGCTCGACCTCGGCCTGTGCGCGCTTCCGATCGAGGATCCGGCGTTCGAGACGGTCCCGCTTTTCAATGACGAGCTTGTCGCCATCCTGCCTGCCGCGCTCGGGCAGGTTCCCAAAAAGGTAACGCCGGCATTTCTTTCCCAGTGTCCGCTGATCCTCGGAGGCGAAAATTCGGCACTGCGTCGAACGATAACGGATTGGCTGGCTCTCGCCGGCCCGCCGCCGCGGCCATTGATGGAGTTTGATAACGTTGAAGCGATGAAGAGCGTCGTGGCTGTGGGGCTTGGTGTGTCGATCGTCCCGAGCCTGTCCTTGGGCGCTGGACACGTCACGATGGCGAATACGCTCGTGCGGCCACTCAGTCCGCGCGCGAGCCGACGGGTCGGATTGGTGCGATTGCGGGGGAAGCTGGGCACCGATGGGATGGAGCTTGTCTTCGCGGCATTGTTGACCTTGCGCCGGCGCCCAGCGACCAGATCAACATAGCCGTGAGCTGCGCGCTCCGCGACACGCTGTGGACCGCATCAAACAGCTAGGCGGAACGCTGCCGCTGCTCAGCGAGTTCCAGCCACTGATGCGCCAGCTCTTCGTAGCGCCGCTTGGTCTCGTCGTGCCAGCAACGGTTCGCGAGCTCTCGGCATTCCGCCGCGTGTGCGCGGAATCCTTGCGCCTTGCTGTCCAAAGGCTCAATACAGCCCGACCGATTGCGGGAGGCGAGGAAATTTACTGTCACGGCGACCTCCACCACCTTGTACCTTTCGCTTGGAAGATTAGTGCGCTCGTGTCGTTCGCGCTGTGATTGCGATCACAAAAATGCATTTTTCGCCGCTGGAGCGGCGCCGCCCTTTCGTCGGCAAAAACCATGTGTCTAGAGAAGGTTAGGATGAACTGCCAGGCCGGCGGCTGGAACGCCGCAGGCCCTTTCTCCCCGCACGGGACATTGCCCGGCGGCTGGCCCTAATACCCGGAATGGTTGTATTCGGCCATGTGCTGCCGAGCCTCTCCCGCATGGCGCGTGGGCGCACGCGGCCGCGCTATCGCGCAACCCCGCGGTTCACCCCTCGGCTTCGCGCTCGAGGACGGCTTTTTTCTCCAGGCAATAGTAGCCCGCGAGGCGGCTCACCAGCGAACGTTGTGCCCACTCGTGGAGCACCCGGCTCACATTTTCCCGTGCGATGCCTGCCATCGCGGCGAGGTCGCTCTGGGAGACCTTTTGCCGAATGAGGACGCGCCCTTGCCCGAGGTCATGGCCGAACGCCTCGGCGAGGTTCAACAGCGCGCGCGCAACGCGTCCCTTCACGGAGAGAAAGTTCGTGGCCAACAGCGCATCGTTGGTGTCGCGCAAACGCTGCGCGAGCAAAGTCGTCATGTGGCGGTAGAGTCCCGGCGTCGATTGCCCAAATGCCTCGAATGCGGCGCGGTCGACGAAGCTCAGCTTCGAGTCGCGGAGCGCAGTCACCGAGGCCGAGCGCGGCCCCCCGTCGATCACTGAGAGCTCGCCGACGACCGCGCCGGGCCCGAGTATCGCGAGGATGCGCTCCCCGCCTGCCGCCGCGGCAACGCTCGCCTTGAGCAACCCTTCCTCAACCCGATAGCAGCCGTCGCCCTCCTCCCCCGCCACGAACAAGGTTTCGGAAGCAGCGAGCGAAACAGGGCGCGCCTTGGCGAACAGACTTTGCGACAACTCCGCGGGTAACGCGGCCAACAAACTTTCAGGTCTGGGCACTGGTTTTGCCATCGGCAGTCTCGTCCGTTCGATTGGACGCACCCGCAATCACATTTTTGGCCCCTCTCCGTCGCGAAAGGTCGCCACGCGAGGAAATCCTAGGCCGGAATATACGCTCACGACAGCATAAGGAAGAGCACCAGAATTGAATAGAGTATGGCTCCCATCTCCTCCGAAGGGCAACTCCACCTCGGTCTCGCCATCTTGGCCCTAGTCATGACGCCGCTCCGTGTCCGCAGTGCCGCGCCCAGGACAGTGCTGGCGCGCACCCCCTTCTCGCATGGCGCCGTCATTGAGAACGTGAATTGGCTCACCCTCGGCACAAGCCGCTGCCGCCACGGGGGCGGACCGCCGGTGTTGCACGGATGCCTAGACCCTTCAAGCTTCGCGACGTTCTGATCGGATTACTTATTGCAAAGGATTCGCTTCCCGTTCGGCGCGCCTGGTTGCCATGTTCGCTGCCTATTTGTCCAGGCAGTTGGTCACGAATTGCGGCCGATCGCGGGGTAAAACTTTTTGTTCGTTGGCCTGTCTCTGGCAATTGTCCACCCTTTCTTTTTCCTTCGCTCGTTTGGCGGCCAGCTCCTGGTACTCGGGCGCGACGACGGACGGCTGATTTCGTTCGGTCGCGCCATCCAGACAATTGATGACGAATTGGGGACGATCGCGCGGCAGGATCTTTTGCTCGGTGGCCTGCTTCTGACAATTGTTGATTTTTTCTCTTTCCTGCGCCCTCTTCGCAGCCATCTCCTGATGCTCGGGGGCGACGGCGGCAGGTTGGCTCTGGGCCTGCCCAAACGCAGCCTCGGGAGCCGACATCATAATCAGCGCGAGTATCACGGCGGTGGAGCGAAGGACGCACATGCCTTGATCCTTCCGGTCAGCGGTCAAGTCGCTAGTGAAAGCTCGCAGCAATGGCGTTTCCGCCGCCCGCCGCGTCGAGCCGCTGCAGGCCAAGGCGCACGGTGTCGGCGGCTTTGCTGTTCGGCCCGCCACGCTCTTCTCGATCTGCGTCTGGTAAGATCCCTATAGGGAAAAGCTATCGGGTTTGTTCTGCCCACATGCGCGCTCTAATAGTACGACTCGTCCAGGAGTCAATCGCAT
>VAZL01000555.1 GCA_005883445.1 Alphaproteobacteria bacterium
GACGGCTACACCCTCGGACTCGGCGGCACCGGCACGCTCGCGATCAATCCGACGCTCTACGGCAATGTCGGCTACGACCCGCGCAAGGATTTCGCACCGGTCGGCCTCATCGCAACCAGCGCGCTCGTGGTCTGCGTGCACCCTGCGCTCTCCGCACGGTCCATCGGGGAGCTGATCGCGCTCGCGAAGACGCAGCCGGGCAAGCTCAACTATGCCTCCGCCGGCACCGGCAGCGGCATCCATCTCGGCACCGAGTACTTCGCGACCATGGCCGGCATCAAGCTCACCCACATTCCCTACAAAGGCAGCGGGCCGGCGCTGACCGATCTCGTCGGCGGGCATGTCGCGATCTATTTCAGCTCGCTGCCGCCGGCGCTCGGGCTGGTGAAGGAAGGCAAGGTGCGCGCGCTGGCGGTGACCGGCGCCAAGCGTTCGCCCATTTTTCCGGAGCTGCCGACGGTGGCGGAAGCGGCGCTGCCGGGCTATGAGGCGGTGCTGCACTATGGGATCGTGGCGCCTGCGGGCACGCCTCGGCCGATCATCGACACGCTCGGCGCCGCATTGCGGGCGGCGGTGATGTCCGATGATCTCAAGGCCCGGCTGGCCGACGACGGCGCTGAGCCGCTCGCGTCGACGCCCGAGGAATATGCCGCCGACATCGACCGCGAGGAGACCAAATGGTCGGCGATCGTCAAGGCGTCGGGCGCGAAGGCGGAGTGATCGAGTCTTAAGCTCCCGTCGCGGACGCGTGAAAATCCGCGACCCAGGGCAATCCAAGCAACGCGGCGCGGCGTTAGAAGAGTCTGGGGTATCGAGATGCAGTTCAACTTCACCGAAGAGCAGCAGGCCTTCGCCGACTCGGTTCGCCGTTTCGCGCTCGCGCACCTCGAAAAGGATGCCCTCAAGCGCGCGCACGATCCGCGCTATCCATTCGATGTCGCGAAACTGATGAGCGCGCACGGTCTCATGGGTATCAGCCTTCCCGAGGCCGATGGCGGCCAGGGCGGGACGCTCATGGACGCCGTGATCGCGATCGAGCAGGTCGCCGCCGTATGCCCGCGCAGCGCCGACGTGGTGCAGTTCGGCAATTTCGGACCGATCCGCACCTTCGCGGAATATGGAACGCCGCAACAGAAGGCGCGTTGGCTGCCCGACCTCCTGCAGGGACGCACGGTGATGAGCCTCGGCATCAGCGAGCCCGACGCCGGCTCGGCGGCGACCGACCTCAAGACCAGCGCGAAGCCCGACGGCTCCCATTACGTCATCAACGGCAGCAAGGTGTTTTCCACCTTCAGCCCGGACGCGGCGATTTTCCTGATCTATGTGCGCTACGGGCCCGGGCTCGGCGGCATCGGCTCGGTGATCGTCGAACGCGACACGCCGGGTTTCGAGATCGGCCCGCCCTCGCGCTTCATGAGCGGCGAGGAGTGGTGCGAACTCCATTTCGACAATTGCCGCATTCCGGCGGAGAACGTCCTGCTCGGACCCGGCGGCTTCAAGAAGCAGATGGCGGGCTTCAACATCGAGCGCCTCGGCAACACCGCGCGCTCGCTGGCGTTCGGACGTTACGCCTTCAACAAGGCGCGCGAGCATGCGTCGACCCGCCAGCAGTTCGGCCGTCCGCTGTGCGAGTTCCAGGGCCTGCAATGGAAATTCGCCGACATGGCGATCAAGCTCGAAGGCGCGCAGCTTCTGCTCTACCGCGCGGCGGCCAATGCCGACCGCGGTCTGCCCTCCGCCTACGAAACCGCCATCGCCAAGGCCGCGTGCAACCAGGCGGGCTTCGAGGCGGCGAGCGAAGCGGTCCAGATCATGGGCGCGACCGGCTACAGCCAGGAGAGCCTGGTGGAATGGTGCATGCGGCGCTGCCGCGGCTGGATGATCGCCGGCGGCTCGATCGAAATCCTCAAGAACCGCATCGCCGAGCACATCTTCGACCGCCGGTTCGACCAGCGCCGGCCCAAGCCGGCCGAGGCGGCGGAGTGATTTGGACGGTGGCGCTTCCAGAGCTTACAAACTCGAATCTTCGCGACGCGCTGTTCGCCCCCCGCTCCGTCGCCATCATCGGGCAGTCCGACGACGCCGCCAAGGCCGCGGGCCGGCCGCTGAAATTTCTCCGGCGCATCGGCTATGCCGGCCGCGTCTACCCCATCAATTCGCGGCGCGAAACCGTGCTCGGCGAGCGCGCTTGGCCCGCGCTCGCCGCGCTGCCCGAGCCACCCGACCACGCCTATATCGTGACGCAGACGGAGGCTGCCGTCGCGGCGGTCGAGGAATGCGGGGCGCTCGGCGTCAAGGTCGCGACCGTGCTGGCGGACGGTTTCGCGGAAGCCGGCGTTGAAGGGATCGCGCGCGAGACGCGCCTGCGCGAGACCTGCGCGCGCACCGGCATTCGCATCGTCGGGCCTTCGAGCCTCGGCGTGGTCGACCTGCGCACGCGGGTCATGCTGACGGCGAACGCTGCCTTCGACGAGACGGATTTTCCGCTCGGGCGCGTCTTCGCCGCCTCCCACAGCGGCAGCATGATCGGCGCGCTGATGTCGCGCGGCAAGGCGCGGGGCACGGGCTTTGCCGGCTTCGTTTCGGTCGGCAACGAGGTCGATCTCTCGCTCGGCGAAATCTGCGCTGCGACCCTCGATGACCCCGACATCGACGGCTACATGCTGTTTCTCGAGACCATGCGCCACGCCGATACGCTGCGGCGCTTTGCGCATTCGGCGGCCGAGCGCGGCAAGCCGATCATCGCCTACAAGCTCGGCCGCTCGGCGACCGCGCGCGAGCTTGCGGTTTCGCACACCGGCGCGCTCGCGGGCGAGGACGATGTCGCCGATCAATTTCTCAAGTCCTGCGGCATTGCGCGGGTCGATACGCTCGAGGGCCTGATCGAGGGCCTGCCGCTGCTCTCGCGCGTGCCGGTCGCGGCCCGCAGCGGACGCAAGCGCGTCGGCGTGGTGACGACCACGGCGGGCGGCGCGACCATGGTGGTCGATCCGCTCGCGAGCCGCGGCGTGACCATCGAGCCGGCAAGCGCTGACACCTTGGCGCGGCTCGCCGCCGCGGGCGTCGAGGTCAAGCCCGCGCGGCTCGTCGATCTCACCATCGCCGGGGCGCGCTACCAGACGATGAAGGCCGCGCTCGATATCCTCACGACCGCGCCCGAATTCGACCTCGTGCTCGCGGCCATCGGCTCGTCCGCGCGCTCGCAGCCGGAAACGACGGTGCGGCCCATCATCGACAGCGCAGGCGCGGCAAGACCGCTGGCGGCGTTCCTCGTGCCGGACGCACCGCAGGCGTTGGCGATGCTCAGCCGCGCGGGCGTGCCGAATTTCCGCACGCCGGAAGCATGCGCCGACGTCATTGCCGCAGCGCTATCGCGGCAGCCGCCGCGGCCGCTGCCTGCACGCACCGCTGCATCGGCCGCAAGTGGCGGGCCGATTCTCGACGAGCTCGCAGCCGGTGCGCTGCTCGACCGTCTCGGCATTGCACGCGCGCCATCGGTTGCGCTCGAGGTGGGCATCGCCCGCACGCCGCCCCTGCCCTTCGCTTATCCGGTCGCGGTCAAGGTGCTGTGCGCCGAGATCGCGCACAAGACCGACGTCGGCGGCGTCGCGCTCGGTGTCGCCGACGGCGACGCGCTGCTTATGGCGATCCGAAAAATCGCCGCGACCGTCGCCGAACGAAGCCCTGGCGCGCGCGTCGCCCGCGTGCTGGTGCAGCCCATGGTGTCCGGCCTCGGCGAGGTCCTATTGGGCTATCGCGTCGATCGCGATGTTGGAGCGCTGATCATGGTGGCGGCCGGCGGCGTGCTCACCGAGATCGCGCGCGACCGTAGCCTGCGCCTCGCGCCGATCGATCTCGCCACGGCGCACGAGATGATCGCCGAGGTCCGCAGCCTCATCGCGCTTGCCGGCTACCGCGGCAGGCCGGCGGGTGATCTCGACGCGCTCGCGCACGCGATGGTCGCGCTCTCGCGGCTCGCCGACGATGCCAGCATCGCCGAGGCGGAAATCAATCCACTGATCGTGCGAGAGGCGGGAGAAGGCGTCATCGCCGTCGATGCTCTGGTGAAGCTCGCGCGGAACGCCTAGGCTTCGAGTCTGCCCGCGCGGTCGCCGCGTCCCCGGGAGGAAAACCAATGGTCCACGCCGAAGCGCTATCGACGCTCCATCCCGCCGCCGGCGCGACCGCCGCCATCGTCGAATTCGTCGGCGAACTCCGTCACGCCGCCCTCCCCGACGAGGTGCGCCACTACGCGCGGCGCCATCTGCTCGACACCGTCGGCGTGATGATCGCGGGCGCGGGCGGCGACGTCGCCACCCGCGCCGAGGCCGTGCTGGCGGCGGCGCGCCCGGCCGGCCACATTCCGGTGCCCGGCCGCGCGCGGCGCGCCGATGTCATCGACGCCGCCTTCCTCGGCGGCACCGCCGCCCACGGCATCGAACTCGACGACGGCTTCCGGCAGGGCTCGGTGCATCCGGGCTGCGTGGTGGTGCCGGCGGTGCTCGCGCTCGGCTACGACCGACACGCCGACGGACGCGCGGTCATGCGCCAGCGTGGATTCCATCCGACCGCCGCGGTCGGCGTGTTCGGCTCGGCCGCAGCCGTGGGCAAGCTGCGCGGCCTTTCAGCCGACGCGCTCGCGAACGCGCTCGGGCTCGCCGCCTCGAGCGCCGCGGGGTTGTTCGCCTTCGTCAATGGCGGCGGCGACATCAAGCGGCTGCATGCCGGCCACGCCGCCCGCGAGGGCCTGCAGGCCGCGTTGCTCGCGGAACAAGGCGTCGAAGGCCCACCCGACGTGATCGAGGCGCGCGACGGCTTCATGCAAGCCTTCGCCTTCGGCCGCGCCGACAAGGCGCGCGCCATGGCTCTGCCTCCCGCGGCCCCGTTCGGCATCACCGATTGCTACATCAAGCCCTACCCCTGCTGCCGGCACATCCAGCCTGCGCTCGAAGCGCTCATTGGCTTGCTCAACGACGAGGCCATCGCGAGCGAGGAGGTGCAGCGCATCGATGTTGCGACCTATCGCATCGCCGCCGAGCACGCCGAGACCCGATGGGATGATTTCGCCAGCGCGCAGCTGAGCTTTCCCTATCTGATGGGACTCGCGCTCAAATTCCGCGCGGTCAAGTTCGAGCATTTTTCGGAACAGACGCGGCGCGATCCTGCGTTCGGCGCCATCGCCCGCAAGCTTAGCGTGACGGCGCCGGCGGACGTCGATCGCCTCTATCCGCAACTGCGCCCGGCGCGGGTGACGGTGACGACCGCGCGCGGCAGCTTCACGCGCCAGGCCGACGAGGCGCTCGGCTCGCGCATCGTGCCGCTCGACGACGCCGGCCTCACGGCGAAGTTTCTCGATCTGGTCGGCCCGGTGCTGGGCGCCGCGCGGGCGAAAGACCTGGGCGAGCGGCTGTGGTCGCTCGATGCGATCAGCGACGTCGCGGCACTCGTGGAGTCGATGGCGAAGCCGGCGTAGTCGGCTGCGTTATACCAAATCCCATTGATCAGAACCCGTGGGCCCATTGGCGCAGTCCGATGGACATGATGCGCCAAGGCTGATCGACGAGCTTGTTCCATGCCGCACAACAATGGTCGACGAGATCGTCGTAGGATTTGAAGATGCGGTTGGAGAGCCAGTTGTCGCGCATGAACTGCCAGACGTTCTCGACCGGGTTGAGCTCTGGGCATTTCGGCGGCAGCAGAATGATGGTGATATTGGCCGGCACGAGGAGGCGCGTGGACAAGTGCCAGCCGGCTTGGTCGACCAGGAGGATGGCGTGGGCAGCGGGCGCGACGGTTGCGGCGATCACGGCGAGGTGCAAGTTCATCGCCTCGGTGTTGCAGGCCGGCATGATCAAGGCTGCACCCTTGCCCTCCTTCGGGCAGACTGCACCGAAGATGTAGGTGGAAGCGGTCCGTTGGTCCCGTGGTGCGCTTGGACGGGTGCCGCGCTTGGCCCAGCGGCGGGTGATCTTGTTCTTCTGGCCGATGCGGGCCTCGTCGGCGAACCAGATTTCTATCGTGTCGCGGTCAAGCGCCTTCTTGCGCGCAATTGCCTCCAGGCGCGCGGGGAAGTTTTTTTAAAATCCTCGATCGTGCCCTCGGCTTGCGCATGGTGACGCGGTCGGGCCGATAGTTTGCGGTAGCCCATGGCTCGCAGCTCCCGGCTGAGCGTCTGCTTGGCGATTGTGACGCGGAATTCCTCGAAGATCCATTGCGCCAGATCGATCAGCCGCCAGCGCACCACGCCATGCACCGCCGGGATCGGGCCACTCTCGATCATGCGGGCGATGGCCTGCCGCTGAGTGTCGTTGAGCTTGGACGGCTGTCCTGTCGACTTGCCATCCAGGAGACCGTCAGGACCGCGGGCGTTGAAGCGCAACGCCCAGTCCCGGATGATCTGAAGTCCGACACCGCCGATCTTGGCCGCCTCGGTGCGCGTTGCCCCATCGTAGATAGCCGCGAGTGCTAAAAGCCGGCGGGCCTGAGGCCCGTCTTTGGTCTTCCTTGCCAAACCGCGAACCTGTGGCGCATCAAAATCCTGGCGCAATGGTGTCGGAGCCGACATGACGAGCCTCCTGGGTTCGCCATGTTGAATCTGACTCGCCTCCATCTGGGAATCGCCCACGAGTCACAATTTCAGGGACT
>VAZL01000556.1 GCA_005883445.1 Alphaproteobacteria bacterium
GACGGACGCAACCATGTCGCGCGGCCGCCCCAGCCAGAAATATTTCAAGTGCGCGAGCCGCAGCGCGAGCGCGTCGGTCGGATGGTCGGCGAGAATCGTTTCCCAGATCGCGAGCGTACGGTCGAGATCGCCCGCAGCCCAGGCATCCAGAGCCTCCACATGGGACTGCTCGCGTGCCGTCGCTTTGGCCGCCAGCGCCCGCGCGGTCCGCGCCGACTGCGCCGCCGGCGCCACGCCCGCCTGCTTGTAGAGCAGCATGGCGAAATAGCCCTTGAGGCAGTGCGCCAGGCCGAACTCCGGATCGGCCGCAAGGCAGCGCGACAAATGTTCCCGCGCATCGAGGCGAAACTTGAGAAAGCTCGAAAGCGCGCGCTCCATCGCCGCGCCCGCCTCGGCGGACGAGGTCGAAATCGTCAGGCCATGAAGGTCCTTCACCGGCGGTCTCCAGAACGCATCCCGCTCTTCGGCGTCTGCGCGCTGTCTACTCTTTTTCGTGCCGGTCAGCTATCGCACGCGCGCCGTTTGTGGTGACATTTGCGGCAAAAGCGAGCCGCCCGCGGTGCCGCCGATCGCTGTTGGTCGATGGCTCCGTCGCGCGCGCCCACGCCGGCCGGGAGAACCGCCCATGGATTTCGAGCTCTCGCCTGCCCAGAAAGAGCTTCAGGCGCGCGCCCGCGCACTCGCCGAGACGCACATGGCGCCGCGCGCCGCCGAAGTCGACCGCGCTCGGCATGACCATTGCGAAGGAGCTCGGCGGCCAGGGATTGGGCTACCTCGAGGCGGTGCTGGTCATCGAGGAAATGGCCAAGCATTGCGGCGCGTCGGCGCGCATCGTGGTCGAAACCAACATGGGCGCCATCGGCGCCATCCTCAAATACGGCACCCCCGCGCAGCGCAAGCTCGCGGCCGAGCTCGTTCTATCCGGCGACAAGCCGGCGATCTGCATTACCGAGCCGCAGGCCGGTAGCGCCGCGACCGAGATGACGACGCGCGCGGACAAGCGCGGCGACGGTTATCTCCTCAATGGCAGGAAGCATTGGATCACGGGCGGCGGAATATCTCGACTGCACCTGGTTTTTGCGCGGGTGTTCGACGAGCGCGGCGCCGAGCAGGGCATCGGCGGATTCATCCTCGTGCGCCATCCCCAGCTCAACACCCCCAAGGGATTGATCATCGGCAAGCGCGAGCCGGCGCTGGGCTTGCGCGGGATTCCGGAGAGCGAGCTGATCTTCGACAATCTCGAAGTGCCGGCCGAGATGTTGCTCGTGCCGCCACGCGGGCTGCGCCACGGTTTTGCGGACCTGATGGATGCCTATAACGGACAGCGGGTGGGTGCGGCGACGGTGGCGCTGGGTCTTGCCCAAGGCGCTTACGAGAAGGCTGTGACCTACGCCAACAGGCGTGAACAGTTCGGCCGTCCGATCGCGGAGTTCCAGGGGCTGCAGTGGATGATGGCCGACATGTCGATCGCCCTCGAGGCGTCGCGCGCGTTGATCTGGAAGGCGGCATTGAGCGCGCCGCCCGGCGGCTTTCCCGATGCGGTGCTCGCGGCGCGCGCCAAGATTCTCGCCGCCGACACCGCGATCAAGGTGACGAACGACGCCTTGCAGATCTGGGGCGCCGCCGGCTATTCGCGCGACAATCCGCTGGAACGGTATCTGCGCGACGCGCGCATGTTCACGATCGCCGGCGGCACCGCGCAGGTGCTGCGCACGTTCGTCGCCTCCTCCATCCTCGGCCGCAAGTTGCCGCAGACCCGCGACGGCTATCTGACGGTGGGCGATGAGATCGGCAGGCCGGATCTTCGTCGCGACAAGCAATCGTCGCGCGCCAAAGTTCGCACGTGACGCGGACCGGGTGGGAGAGGCTTGAGGGTCGAGGACTTTCGCCCTTGAAGACTTGGCGCTGACACACTTGGGTCTTAGCGACTGGGTCTTAACGACCCGGCTTTAAGCGCTTGGCACTTAAAGCGCTTGGCACTTAAGCAGCTGGGGGCTTAAGGATTGCGAGCCTTATCCGCGGCGCGCGCGCGCCGAGGGAGAACGCCATGGCAGCCGCCGACCTTCCCGGCACCGATGAAGAACGCGCCGAAGCGGCGCTGATCGCGGCCGCCGGCAACATCCTGCGCAGTGAAAATCGCGAGGTTCCCGAGGATTTCGTCGCCGCGCTGTTCGCCTACGCGGTCCCCGAAGACCTCATGCGCTACGACCCGCGCCAGCTCGCCGAGCTCGCCGCGAATGCGTGGTCGTTGCTCGCCGTACGCAAGCCGGGCGTGCCGAAGATCCGTCTCGAAGCTTTCGACCCGGCGGGTCACGAGCGGCCGCGCAACGATTCGGTGCTCGAGATCATCAACGACGACATGCCGTTCCTGGTGGATTCGGTGCTGGCGGTGCTCGCCGAGCGTGGGATCGAAGTCCGTTTCGTCGTGCATCCCGTGCTGAGCGTCGCGCGCGACGCGGCGGGGCGTCTCACCGCCTTCAAGGGCGCGAAGCCCGCTGCCGGGGCGCTGCGCGAAAGCGTCATCTACATCCATATCGAGCGTATCGAGGAGGAAGCGCGCCGCGCCGAGATCGTCGAGGCGATCGAGCGCGTGCTCGTCGACGTTCGCCTCTGCGTTCAGGACTGGCGGGCGATGACCGCGCGCGTGGCGGACATGGTCGCCGAGCTCAAGGCCAATCCGCCGCCATTGCCGGGGGCCGAGATCGCCGAGGCCGTTGCGTTCCTGGAATGGCTCGCGGACAACAATTTCACCTTCCTCGGCATCCGCGACTACACATTCACGGCCGGCGAGGATGCGCTCGAGCCCGTGTTCGAGACCGGACTCGGCATTTTGCGCTCGCGCGACATGCGGGTGATGCAACGTTGGAATCAGCCTCTCGTCATCACGCCGCAGATGCGCGCGCTGCTCAAGCAGCCGACGCTGCTCATCGTCACCAAGGCCGCGGTGCGCTCGCGCGTGCACCGGCGCGTCTACATGGACTATGTGGGCGTGAAGCGCTTCGATCGCGACGGCAGGCTCGTGGGCGAGTTCCGCATCGTCGGTCTGTTCACGTCCACCGCCTATACCCGCTCGACCCGGTCGATTCCGTACTTGCGGCGCAAGGTCGACGCGGTGCTGGTGCGCGCCGGCTTCGATCCGGACGGGCACTCCGGCAAGGCGCTGGTCAACGTGTTGGAGAATTATCCGCGCGACGAGCTGTTTCAGCTCGACGAGGACACGCTCTATCACTTCGCGCTGGCGGTGCTGCAGCTCGACGAGCGGCCGCGCGTGCGGGTCTTGCCGCGGCGCGACCGCTTCGATCGCTTCGTTTCGGTGCTCGTTTACGTCCCGCGCGAGCGCTACGGCAGCGGCGTGCGCAGGGCGATCGGAGATTATCTCGCCGACGCCTACAAGGGCCGCGTGAGCGCCTTCTATCCGTTCTTCCCCGAGGGGCCGCTGGTCCGCGTCCACTTCATCATCGGGCTTCCGCCGGGCGAGGCGCCGAATCCGGATCGCGCCAGCCTCGAGCGCGCGATCGAGGCGATCGTGCGCACCTGGGTCGACGAGCTCGGCGACGAGCTCGCGCGCGTCTACGACGCGGCGCGGGCGCGTATCCTGTTCAGGCGCTACCGCGACGCCTTCTCCGAGGGATATCAGGAGAATTATTCTCCCGTCACCGCCGTCGGCGACATCCGCATCATCGAAGGCCTGTCGCCGAGCCGCCCGCTCGGCGTCGATTTTCATCGTCGCACCGCCGACCCAGGCAACTGCGTCGGGCTGAAGGTGTGGAGCTACAACCGGCCGATTCCGCTGTCCGAGCGCGTCCCGGTGCTCGAGAACATGGGCTTCAAGGTCGTGGACGAACGAACCTATCGGATCGCTCGCCACGCCGAAGACAATGCGCAAGGCAGCGCGGACGTTTGGTTCCACGACATGTTCCTCGAGCGCGCCGACGGTCGCGCGGCTGCGCTCGAGGTCAACAAGCGCGCCCTCGAAACCGCCTTCGTGATGGTGATGCGCGGCGGCGCCGAGAGCGACGGCTACAACGCGCTGGTGCTGGCGGCCGCCCTGGCGTGGCGCGACGTGGCGCTGATCCGCGCGATCTCACGCTTTCTGCGGCAAATCCACGTGCCCTATTCTCAGGGCTATATGTGGGCGACGCTGGTCAAGCACGCCTCGATCGCCGCCGATCTCGTGCGTTTGTTCAACGCGCGCTTCGATCCGCGTCTCGCTATTTCCACCGACGAGCGCAAGGCGCGCGAGGCCGAGATCGCCGGCGTGATCGAAGGCGCGCTGCGAGAGGTTCAAAGCCTCGACGAGGACCGCATCTTGCGCCGCTTTGTCAATGCGATCCAAGGGGCGATCCGCACCAATTTCTACCAGATCGACGCCAGCGGACACCCCAAGCAGCTCATCGCCATCAAGTTTGCGAGCCGCCGGCTCGACGCCGTGCCGCTGCCGCGACCGCTCTACGAGATCTTCGTTTATTCGCCCCGGGTCGAAGGCGTGCACCTGCGTTTCGGCAAGGTCGCGCGCGGCGGCATCCGCTGGTCGGACCGGCCGCAGGACTTTCGCACCGAGATTCTCGGCCTGGCCAAGGCGCAGCAGGTCAAGAACGCGGTCATCATTCCGGTCGGCGCCAAGGGCGGGTTCGTGCCCAAGCTGTTGCTCAAGGGCGGATCGCGCGAGGCGGCGCAGGCCGAGGGCACGGACGCCTACAAGCTGTTCATCTCAACCTTGCTCGACATCACCGACAATCTCGCCGACAAGGAGGTGATCGCGCCCGACAACGTCGTGCGCCATGACGACGACGATCCCTATCTCGTCGTCGCCGCCGACAAGGGCACGGCGACCTTCTCCGACCTCGCCAACGCCATCGCGGCCGAGCACCGTTTCTGGCTCGACGACGCGTTCGCGTCCGGCGGCTCGGCCGGCTACGACCACAAGAAGATGGGCATCACCGCCCGCGGCGCCTGGGAATCGGTCAAGCGCCACTTTCGCGAGATGGATGTCGATATCGGCGCGACGCCGTTCACCGTCGTCGGCGTCGGCGACATGTCGGGCGACGTCTTCGGCAACGGCATGCTGCGGGCGCGCACGATCAAGCTCCTCGCCGCCTTCGACCACCGCGACATCTTCATCGACCCCGCTCCCGATCCGCCTAAAAGCTTCGGCGAGCGCCAACGCCTGTTCGAT
>VAZL01000557.1 GCA_005883445.1 Alphaproteobacteria bacterium
ACTCCGCTGGCGCAGGCGCAACCTTCTCCCGCGCGGGAAGAGGGTAAGGCGGCCACGGCGCGCATCGTGCTCCCTCCCCACGCTCCGGGGATGCGCATCGGTCTATTCGGCGGCACGTTTGATCCGCCGCACGAGGCGCATCTCGGCGCCTGCTTGATCGCCATGAAGCGGCTCGATCTCGACCGGGTCTGGTGGCTGGTGACGCCTGGAAATCCCCTCAAAGACACCCGTGGGCTTGCCCCGCTTGCCGGTCGCATCATCGCTACCAAGGCGCTCGCGCACCATCCGCGCATCGACATCACCGATTTGGAAGCGCAGATCGGCACGCCGTATACCTACAAGACCATCGCGTATTTGCGCCGGCACTGTCCGGGCGTGCGTTTCGTCTGGATCATGGGTGCCGACAATCTGCGTAGCTTCCATCGCTGGCAGCGATGGCGTGGCATCGCCGCCATGGTGCCGATCGCGGTGGTCGACCGGCTCGGGCCCAGCCTCTACGCGAGCGCCAGCCCCGCGGGCCAGGCGCTCGCGCGCGCGCGCATCCCCGAAACGGCGGCGAAGTCTCTGCCCAACCGCAAGCCACCGGCCTGGGTTTACCTCCATGGTCTGAAATCGCCGCTGTCGTCGACCGCCCTGCGCGCTGCCCGTCATAAAGGTGATGCCAAAGCGCCACAGTATGGAGATTGTGGAACGGCGGCAGGTTGAAACCGTTAACCGGCCGTGCCTATCTTACGGTTGCCCTGCTTCGCGCGGGGCGGTGATGCAGCGAAAGGAAAGGAAGACCCTGCCAACACCTGTGCTCTCTCGCGCTGGCGCCTACCGCGCCGCCGAACCCATCTCCAAGGTGCGACCTGACGCCGAGGAGATTCTTCGCATGGTCCTCGCCCGCCTCGACGACATGAAGGCTGAGGACACCGTCACCATCGATCTCACCGGCAAATCAACGATCGCAGACACCATGGTTGTGACCTCCGGCAGGTCGAACCGCCATGTCGGCTCGGTCGCGGATCGCGTGCTGGAGGACCTCGCCGCCGCCGGCTTGCCTGCGCGGGTGGAAGGCATGCCGCACTGCGACTGGGTGCTGATCGATGCCGGCGACGTCATCGTCCACGTGTTTCGGCCGGAAGTCCGCGCCTTCTACAATCTGGAGAAGATGTGGGCGCCGGCTCGACCCCATGGGCGGCGGGCAAGTTGAGGGCCGCTGACGAAATTCGTTAGCGGTCGGTCGAGCGGCTTGAGCGGGCGCATGGTCCGTGCGTATCGTCACGCATGCGCATCGTGATCGCCGCCGTCGGCCGGTTGAAGCAGGGTCCGGAGCGCGAGCTTGCCGAGCGCTACCGCAAACGCGCGGCTGACGCCGGTCGCAGCGTCGGTTTGAACGCCTTCGACATCGTCGAGATCAAGGAAAGCCGCGCCGACGATGCCGCCCGGCGCCGACTCGAAGAATCGATCGCCATCGCCAATATCGTGCCCGACGGCGCGGCGACCGTAATCTTGGATGAGCGCGGCGAGAATATGAGCAGCGCTCATATCGCCGGCCGGCTGCAGGACTGGCGACGGCAGGACGCGCCCGCGGTCGTGTTCATCATCGGCGCGGCCGACGGGCTGGCGCCCAGCCTACGTGAGAAGGCGAGCCTTGCCATTGCCTTCGGGGGGGCGACCTGGCCGCATCAGCTCATTCGAATTATGCTTCTGGAGCAGCTTTATCGCGCCGTTACCATCCTGGCAGGGCATCCCTATCACCGCGCGTGATCGGTCCCCCCGGCGTAAAAAAGACGGAAAAATCGAGCGGTTACGCGTCCATCGAGCGCGAAAACCTTGCCCCTCGTCTTAATCCAGTGCCAATCATAGCTATGTATTTCGGTGGGCACTTTTTGCATAGAACGAATTCATGCACGCCGCCTCGCGCTCTCCCGTCGTTCTGCGTTCGCTGATGCTGGCGGTGGCGGGAGTTTTGCCGCTCGGCCTCCTCGCCGCGTCAGCGCAAGCGCCGCCTGAGCCTGCGCAGGCTCCGGTCGAGATCCCACCCGCAAGTCTGGATACCCTCAAGGCACGCGACCAGGAGTTGGAAGCGCTCCGCGCCGAGCAACGCAGAACGCTCGAGAACGAGGCGCGGCTCAAACGCGAGATCGAGTCGATCGGCGACGATCGGCGCAAATTCAATCAGCAGATCATCGACACCGCGTCCCGTGTGGTGGGCGTAGAGGAGCGGATCGCCCAAACGCAGGAGCGCCTCGAACCCCTCGACGACAGGGAGCAGGCGCTGCGGGCCTCATTGGAACAAAGGCGCGGGGTCATCGCCGAGGTGCTGGCGGCATTGCAGCGGATCGGCCGACAGGCGCCGCCCGGTCTTTTGATCAGGGCCGAAGACGCGCTGCAATCGGTGCGCTCCGCCATGATGCTGGGCGCGGTATTGCCCGAGATGCGACAGCAAACCGAGGTGCTGGCGGCCGATCTCGCCGAGCTCGTGCGCTTGCGCCAGCAAATTGCCGCCGAGCGCGACCGCCTCGCCAGAGATCTTTTCGTGCTCGCGGACGAGCGCCAACGGCTGTCCCTGTTCATCGAGGAGCGGCAAAAACGATTGGCAGAGGTGGAACAGGCCCTCACCGATGAACGCCAACGCGCCGCGGAGCTGGCGCGGCAGGCAGACAATCTCAATCAATTGATCGGCAAGCTCGAACACGGGCTCGACACCGCCTCCCGCGCCGCCCGGGCGGCCGCGCGCTCGAGCGAGGACGGCAAGCCGGCGAGCGGCAGGCCGGATCTCGCCGCGCTCAAGGATCCGGGGCGGCTAAGCCCGGCCATTGCCTTTGCTTCGGCCAAGGGAATGCTGCCGCTACCGGTCAACGGCGCCCGAATCAAGGAATTTGGGGCCGCCGACGGCCTCGGAGGCACCGAAAAGGGTGTATCGATCGCTGCCCGCCCTGGCGGCCAGATCACGGCTCCGTGCGACGGATGGGTGGTTTACGCCGGCCCCTTCCGCAATTATGGCCAACTCTTGATCCTTAATGCCGGCGGCGGATATCATGTCTTGCTCGCTGGGATGGAACGGATATCCGTTGACTTGGGGCAGTTCGTGGTAACGGGCGAGCCCGTCGCAGTGATGGGCGGCG